>JAOACW010000005.1 GCA_026417625.1 Syntrophales bacterium
ATATTTGAGAGGAGCTGACCCTAGTACGAGAGGACCGGGTTGGACGAACCGATGGTGTTCCAGTTGTCGCGCCAGCGGCATAGCTGGGTAGCCAAGTTCGGAAGGGATAACCGCTGAAAGCATCTAAGCGGGAAGCCCCCCTCAAGATGAGATATCCCTCTCAGTGGAGACACTGAGACTGAAGGCCCCTCGTAGACGACGAGGTTGATAGGTCGGGTGTGTAAGCGCAGCAATGCGTTGAGCTTACCGATACTAATCGGCCGAGCGGCTTGACCATAAGCTAATCTAAAACATTTCTTTTCACGTATGCAATTGTTGACAATACGTAAAGATTTTGAACTGAAAACAATGTTTCGGTGGCTATAGCAGAGAGGAAACACCCGTTCCCATCCCGAACACGGAAGTTAAGCTCTCTTGCGCCGATGGTACTGCACGGGGGACCGTGTGGGAGAGTAGGTCGCTGCCGAGACAATGCAATGACCCCCTTAAGTTTTGAGGGGGTTTTTTATTTTTGGAATATTCTGATTTCTGTGGTATATCTTTCGTAGCTTACTCTTACGAATTCAGCCATAATAAACAATGAATTCTGAAGGAGAAAGTTCATGTCTGGCCATTCCAAATGGAGTACAATAAAGAGAAAAAAAGGGACCCTTGACGCGAAAAGGGGAAAGATTTTTACAAAATTGATAAGAGAGATAACTCTCGCTGCTCGATTAGGTGGGGGTGATCCTGATGGTAATCCGAGATTACGTCAGGCTATAATGGCGGCCAAAGATGAAAATATGCCTAAGGAAAACATAGAAAGGGCAATAAAAAAGGCACTAGGAGAGGATGGAAGCAATATTAGTGCACTGGAAGAGATTACCTATGAAGGTTACGGTCCAGGAGGCGTGGCAATTTTAGTTGAAGTTATGACGGATAATAGGAATCGGACAGCTGCAGAGATCAGACACATATTTTCCAAGTACGGGGGTAATCTGGGTGAAACTGGTTGTGTGTCTTGGATGTTTGAAAAAAAGGGCACTATTCTCATTGATAAAAAAGAAATTTCTGAGGATGAGATTATGGAAATAGCCCTTGAGGCTGGAGCTGATGATGTTAAAGAAGGGGAAAACGAGTATGAGGTCATAACTTCTCCAGGTGCTTTTGAAACAGTAAGAAAAGTTATTGAAGATCGAAGAATAAAAATTCTTTCAGCGCGAATTGGCATGGTACCGCTTAACACGGTGAAGCTGACCGGGGAGAAAGCGATACAGATGTTAAAGATGATGGAAAAGTTCGAAGACAACGACGATGTTCAAAACGTTTATGCGAATTTTGATATCCCTGATGAGATAATTGAGAAAATGAGCTGATGGTTGTATTGGGAGTGGATCCGGGAAGTGTGGTGACAGGTTACGGCGTCATACGCAGCGAATCGAGCGATCTGATACCTGTCAGTTATGGTGAGTTCGTGGTTGGAAAAGGTGAAACTTTATCCTTTTTTTTGATGCGTTTATTTGAAAATTTGAAGAAGATTATAAACGAAACATGTCCCGATGTGATGGCTATCGAACAGATTTTTTTGGGGAAAAATGTAAAAAGTCTTATCAAGCAAGGGCATGTCCGAGGTGTAATCATTCTTGCAGGATCATCGTACGGTTTACCTGTGTATGAGTACAGTTCCTTGGAGGTGAAGAAAGCTGTAACTGGATATGGTCGGGCAGGGAAGAGTCAGGTACAAAGAATGGTTCAGAGGATACTCGGGATCACGGAAATCCCTGGAGAAGATGCAGCAGATGCGCTGGCTGTTGCCTTGTGTCATGTACAGCTGCAGGGCTTTTTAACGCGGATCAATATGGGTCAAATGAAAACTACATACGGAATGCCACGCAGGTTATAAAGGTGATTGCTCATATATGTGGGACATTAGTTCAAAAAAACCTTTCTCAAATTGTCGTTGATGTTCATGGTGTTGGATACTTAGTGCACATTTCTCTTAACACATATTATGAACTACCCAATGTTGGCGAAAAAGTAACTCTTTATATTCACACTTACCTCCGGGATCATACAATTACTCTTTACGGTTTTTTGAGAAACGAGGAGTGTGTTATTTTTCAACAGATGATTTCTGTTTCCGGCATTGGCCCGCGTTTGGCGATGAATATACTGTCGGGTATGCCTTCCGTGGGTGAATTGATAAAAGCTATTTGTGACCGAGATGTGAAGCGTTTGACTGCAATTCCAGGGGTTGGCCGTAAGATGGGAGAACGTTTGGTCCTTGAACTTAAAGAGAGGGTTGATAAATTATCGGAGTATTTAGCTGATGTGGGTGTTTATAGAGGAACGGACTATGAAAAGATTAAGGAAGACGTACTTTCCGCACTAATAAATTTAGGGTACAAAAAAAATCAAGCAAAGCTGGCTATTGAAGAAACTTTGGTGGAGCTAGACGATAAGCCCACGATGGAAGAGCTACTCAGGGGAACGCTTCGTAGATTGGCCAGTTAATTATTTGAAATGTCTACTAGAAGTTCAATAATGTGGAAGTGTGAGGATGAGGAGTTAAGAAACTACGAGAGAACTCTCCGTCCGAAGAGTTTAAAGGAGTTTGTGGGTCAGGAGAAAGTGAAAAATAACCTTTCTATTTTTATAGAGGCGGCAAAGAAGAGGGGGGAAGCCCTTGACCATGTGCTTTTATCAGGACCGCCAGGGTTGGGAAAAACAACCCTAGCATATATAATAGCTAGGGAATTAAATGTGGATATTAAGGTAACTTCGGGACCGGTAATTGAAAGACCCGGTGATCTAGCTGCTATTCTTACCAACCTCCAGGAAAATGACATACTTTTCATAGACGAAATCCATCGTTTGCCCCACATTGTTGAAGAGTTGCTCTATCCTGCGATGGAAGATTTCCATATCGATATTATAATCGGACAGGGCCCATCAGCGCGCTCCATGAAGTTGAAGATACCAAACTTTACTTTGATAGGAGCTACAACAAGGGCAGGACTTTTGACTTCACCTTTGAGGGATCGGTTTGGAATAAGTTTTCGGTTTGATTATTATTCGCCGGAGGAACTGAGTGTGATTCTTAAGAGATCGGCTCAAATACTTTCTGTGCCTATTGATGACGAAGGTGCAATTGAGCTGGCAAAGAGGTCTCGTGGGACGCCGCGGATTGCGAACAGACTCTTACGGAGAGTTCGAGATTATGCTCAGGTTCGGTGTGAGGGAGTAATTAATAGAAATGTGGTTATGGAAGCGCTAGACCTTTTTGAAGTGGATGATCGAGGTTTCGATGCTATGGATAGGTTGATATTACTCACACTCATAGATAAGTTCAACGGGGGGCCAGCAGGTATAGATAGTTTGTCAGCGGTAATTGGTGAGGAAAAGGCAACTCTTGAGGATGTGTATGAACCGTATTTGATTCAGGAGGGTTATCTCCAGAGGACAGCCCGTGGCCGAGTTGCAACTAGGCTTGCTTACGAGCATTTCGGTCGTGACTGGAAAGGAAACAATCAGGGTGGTCTTTAAAGCATAATGCACTCTGAAAAAACTATATTGCTGCACGTATGTTGTGGTCCCTGTACCATATACCCTTTGAAAAAACTTTCCTCGGAAGGCTATGAGGTTATTGGGTTTTTCTTTAATCCCAACATCCATCCCTACTCTGAATATATAAGGAGGAGGGATGCTCTTTTAGCTTTTGCGTATCAAAAAGGGTTAAAGGTTATTCAGGAAGACAGGTATTTGCCGGAATTGTACTTTAGGGGGGTTGCCTTTCGTGAAGACACTCGTTGCTTTTTCTGTTATGAAATGCGTCTTCGAGAAACGGCGCAAAAGGCGAAAGAAATGGGAATAGATTCATTTTCCACAACTATGCTTTACAGCCGATATCAGAAACACGGGAAAATAAAAGAATTAGGGGAAAAAATAGCTCAGGATGTAAAGCTATCTTTTGTATACAGAGATTTTCGGGTTGGTTGGAAAGAAGGTATCGAAGAGTCCAGATCAAAGGGTATGTATAGACAGCATTATTGTGGTTGCATTTATAGTGAACGTGAGCGTTATAAATTTTAAATGTGTCCATTTTGCAACACTGCGTTCGGTTGTATGTAGATAGTGGTTCCCAATCATTTCGAAAACATTGAGAAATTAAAGTATTAGTTTTTTATAGGTTATGGGTATGGTATTTGCTTTTGGTTCGGCAAAATTGGAAGTAGGGAGAAGAGTCTATCACAATGGTAGTTGGGGAACAGAAAACTGTAGGTGACGTGATAAACTGTCGTGGTATTGGTTTGCACACTGGTCGAAAAGTGGGAATGGTTATCAAGCCGGCGATGGTCGATCAGGGTATTGTTTTTGTAAGAAAGGATCTCCCGGATGAACCTTTCATAGTAGCTCGTGTTGATGTTGTGAGAGATACAACTCTGGCTACGACCATAGGTTTAGACGGTGTTACAGTTTCTACAATTGAACATCTAATGTCTGCACTTAATGGAATGGGTATTGATAATGCTATTGTAGAACTGGACTCTTATGAAGTTCCGATAATGGATGGGAGTGCGCTTCCTTTTGTCAATATGTTGAAAGAGGTGGGAGTGAAATTTTTGGGGAAACATAGGAAGGTGCTAGTTGTGAAAGAACCTGTTTCAGTTAGTGACGACAATGGTTCTGCAATGTTTTTGCCATCTAGCGATTTTAAGATAACCTATACTATAGATTTCGACCATCCTCTGATAGGTCGTCAAACCTATACTCTCACTATGTCTGAGTCGAATTATGTTAATGAAATATGTGCTGCGAGGACCTTTGGGTTCCTAAAGGATGTGGAGTACCTGCAAGCTGTTGGCCTTGCCCTCGGAGGATCGTTGAAGAATGCAGTTGTTTTAGATGAACGTCGTGTCATCAATAAAGAGGGTTTGCGGTTCCCCGATGAGTTCGTTCGGCATAAGATACTTGATGCTATTGGGGATTTATCACTTCTGGGTTGTCCGGTAAGGGGTCATTTCATTGCTTACAGATCCGGGCATCGTTTGAATAACATGCTTTTGAAAGAGCTCCTTCGGAGAAGGGAGGCATGGGTTCTCGTTGAGAGAGACAATGTTACGGTTAGAGCAGATTCCCTTCGCATCGAGGGAATTACTGCACGTTTATCAACCTCCTGATTTTCAGATATAAATACAATACCCTTGATTTTTCCCAGCTGTTTCCATACGATTAGTTGTTATGTTTATTCCGGTGGAGGGGAAAAAATCATTTAAGAGACGCAAGGGTATTGTTTCTATTTTTTTTGTCCTTATTTTCTGTCTTATACTCTTCTCTACGTCTGCTGCAGAAAAGGCAAGTATAGTCGATATAGCAGTTACACCCCAGAATGGGGTATTGCTGGTGTTTGCGCGTCTTATGGGTTGTTTTACGTCGGGAATGGAATCAGCTATTATGGCTGGGGTTCCTATAACTTTTACTTTTTATTTTCGGGTTTACAAAGAAAGGTCTTTTTGGTTCGATAATTGTATCGCCCAAACGGAAATCAAATACACTCTTAAGTACGACATTCTTAAGAAAGTTTTTTTCATTTATTCGTCAGTATCCTCTGAAAAAGTGGTTTTCTATGACTTGCAAAGTGCGGAAAAAGCAATGTCTGAGTTTACGGGCCGTATATCTCTTCAAGAGAATGTTGTTTCTGGCAATGATAACTATTATATACTGATGAAGGTAAAATTGGATAATGTTAAACTTCCCTTTCAGCTGGAAAAGATCTTGTTTTTCGTGTCGTTGTGGGACTTTGAGACGCCATGGTACAAGTATTATCTAAGGTTTTGAGGCGATATGAGTGACTACCTTGAACTGAAGGAGAAGAAAAGGCGGCGTCGCGAAAGAATATTAATTCCCGTTGTTTTCGCTGTCATCATAATCTTGACCTTTTTGGAGGTCAAGATTATGCGTCATGAAGTTCTGTTGCCCATTTCAGGTAATGTTTTAATTTTTGGTCTGATTAATATAAATCTTGTACTGATAATTCTTTTGATTTTTTTAATAACGAGGAATGTTGTAAAGCTATTTTTCGAGACGAGAAAGGGTATTCTTGGCTCGAGGCTTAGAACAAAACTTGTTGGCGCTTTTGTTCTACTTTCTTTGGTACCTACCTTTGCTCTCTTCATCGTTTCAATAAATTTTTTGTCGTACAGTGTGGAAAGCTGGTTTAATCTTAAAATAGGAGAAACACTGGATACTACGGTTGAATTAGCACAAAACGCTTATAATCAAACAGCAGATCATGCAAAGTTCTACGCGAGGCAAATAAGTAAAGACATAACCGAGAACCGTCTGTACGACCGAGACAGAGATATTTACCTGAAGACACTGATTTCTCAGAGGTTGGAGCGTTTTAACTTAAGTTATCTTGAAGTTTTTTTTGATAGTACAAGAGCGAAAGTTGTGGCTCAAAACCTCGCTACTGCTCCTATTGGATCAGTCGCAATAACTGCCAAAGAATTGGAAGATGTTTTTTCAGGCAAGGAGATATACACTGTAAATAGTTTTTCCACTGGTGATCTTGTTCTAGCTGTAGTGCCGGTTTATTCAGAACTTGCGGCTGACGAAATAGTAGGTGTGGTGATAGCGGGGCATTTCATACCAAAAGATATCGTTGATAAAATGGCGGCTATTACTAAAACATCTGAAGACTACAGACAAATTTTGCTCCTTAAACGTCCTATAAAGTTTAGTTATACTATAACATTGCTAGTAATTACGTTGCTTATAATTTTCTTGGCTACATGGTTTGGTATTGTGCTTGCGAGGGGTATCACCGAGCCAATACAGAGTCTTGCTGAAGCGACAAAGAGAATAGCTGCTGGTGACCTTGATTACCATATAAGTATCAAATCGGAGGATGAAATAGGCACTTTTGTAAACTCTTTCAACTACATGACAAGGGAGCTTAAAAAGAGCAAAGAATCTCTAGAGATGGCCAATCTTAATCTCGAAAAGAGAAAAGCATACATGGAAGCAGTTTTAAAGCACGTGTCCGCTGGTGTGATTTCTCTAGACAATCTGAATGTAATTTCCACGATTAATAAAGCCGCTGAGAATATGTTGAAAGTTAAGTCTGAGGAAGTTCTATATAGATTTTATGCGGATGTGTTTGGAACACAGATCAAATGCCTGATCGATGATCTTATTCAGGAGTTGAGTGAGAGTAGAGGTGAGGCAGTAGAGAAACAGATCGACATAGCCTCTGAAGATAGATCTATGTCGGTTCGGGCTACCGCCACAAGGATTTTGGATGATGAAGGTAACTCCCTGGGTGTGGTTATTCTTTTGGAAGACTTAACTCAGGTTCAAATAGCAGAGCGTGTTGCGGCATGGAGAGAGGTTGCCCGGAGGATGGCCCACGAAATTAAAAACCCCTTGACACCCATTCAGCTTTCCGCACAGAGGTTACAGAGAAAATACGGTGATTACTTAGGGGCGGAGGGATCTGTGCTTATGGAGTGTACTCAGACTATAATAAATCAGGTGGATGTGCTTAAGAATCTCGTTAACGCTTTCTCCCGTTATGCCCGTATGCCTGTAACGTCATTGTCTTTGAATGATTTGAACGCTGCAGTTTCAGAAGTTGTAGCGCTTTTTCAGGATGCTCACAGGGATATCGTCTTCACCTTATCACGGGATGAGCAGCTGCCCCTTGTAAATATTGATCCGGAGCAGATAAAGAGGGTGATGGTAAATTTATTAGACAATGCTGTTGATGCTATAAAAGGGCCAGGAGGGCGGATCGAAGTTCGGACGATATACGATAAGACGATGCGCAAAGCGATAGTTGAAGTTGCGGACAACGGTTGTGGTGTTCCGCCAAGCTATAAGGTTAAAATATTTGAACCTTACTTCTCTACAAAGAGGTCGGGTTCTGGTTTAGGCTTGGCAATTGTAAGCTCAATAATAGGCGATCATCGGGGACAGATAAGTATCCGAGATAATCATCCCGGAGGTACAGTTGTATCGTTCGAAATACCTGTGCTTTAGGTGGAGATTAAAGAGTAATTATGAGCAAAACAATACTGGTAGTTGATGATGAAGTAGCCATTTGCTCCTCATTGGGGGCTATACTTAGAGATGAGGGGTACGATGTGATTACCGCGACGAGTGGTGAAGAGGCTCTCAAGATAATAGATGAAGAACTACCCGATCTTGTCCTTTTGGATATATGGCTCCCTGGAATGGATGGGATTGAGACTTTGAAGGTCATAAGAGAGGAATACCCATCTATACGTGTGATAATGATGTCAGGTCACGGTACGATAGAGACAGCAGTGAAAGCAACCAAGCTGGGAGCGTTTGATTTTATAGAGAAACCTCTTCACCTGGATAAGGTTATCCTGCTCGTAAAGCACGCCCTGGATATGGTGCATTTGGAAGAGGAGAATGTATTTCTTAAATCAAAAATTTCCCAGGATTATGAAATAATTGGGAACAGTCCGGCTACGATGGAATTGAAAGAAGCTATAAGTATTATAGCACCGACAAATGCATGGGTGCTCATTATGGGCGAGAACGGAACGGGGAAGGAGTTGGTAGCCAGAGCGATTCATCGTATGAGCCGCCGCGCTTCCAAGCCGTTTATTGAGGTAAATTGTGCTGCCATTCCTGAGGAATTGATAGAGAGTGAACTTTTTGGTCATGAGAAAGGTGCTTTTACAGGTGCGACTCAAAAGAAGAGGGGAAAATTTGATTTGGCTCATGAAGGAACGATATTTCTTGACGAAGTTGCCGATATGTCCCTTAAGGCACAGGCAAAGATACTCCGTATTTTGCAAGAGAAGAGGTTTGAAAGGGTGGGTGGAACCAAGATGATTCATGTAGATGTACGGGTTATTGCAGCAACGAACAAAGAGCTTGAAAAGGAGATGGAAAGTGGAAGGTTCCGCCAGGATCTTTACTATAGATTGAATGTTATTCCCCTCCATATTGCACCCCTGAGGGAACGAAAAGAGGATATTCCCCCTCTTGTTCACCATTTTTTGAAAGAGTTTTCGGTTAAAGAAGGTTTGCCGGAAAAGACTATAACGAGTGAGGCCATGGAAATCTTGATGCAGCACTCATGGCCAGGCAACGTAAGGGAATTAAAAAATGTTATCGAGAGATTGGTAATAATGGTCCCCGGAGATGTGATACGGGGGAGAGATATTCCGTTTCTGTCGCGGGGTAACCATTATGAGTCTTTGGAGAATTTCCCTTATAATTACGGTACTCTGAGGGAGGCTAAGAGGGAGTTTGAGAAACAGTTTATACTTAGAAAGCTGAAGGAATTTGATGGTAACATTTCAAAAACGGCGGAAGCAATAGGTGTGGAGCGAAGTAATTTACACAGGAAGATACGAAGTTATGGTATTGAAATAAAGGAAGACTCATATTTTTCTTAATTCGGCAATTGAAATGCTGTTGGAAGGTAGAAAAGGTAATCCTAGAAGTACCGTGATCATTATTGAGATGAAATGGTAGATGATAGCAAATGAAAGAGCCAGATCCTTTTGTATGCCAAAGATGGAGAGTCCGAAAACACAAGCGTAGTGCCAATTTCCCAAATATCCAGGGGCAGTGGGTAGAGAAATCGCGGTTATCAGAATAATCATGACAGTTAGGGCGGCGATGAAAGAAATTTCCAGTCCAACAGCCTTGAGTGTGGAGTAGAGTGCAAGTGTATTAACGAGCCAGAATAACAAGGAAAAAACGAAAGATCCTAAGAGAATTCTAGGCATTACTAGGATTTTTGATCCTTCCACGATGGAAAGTAGAAAGTTCCTTACTCTAGATTGGAAATTCTCTGATTGTGATAATCTATTCACAAGGGATAGTGGGTCATTGTTCAGTTTTAAAGTGAGTATGACCAAGGTGGATACAACAGTTAAAACCAGAATGAATATTACTACACTTGATTGAATTATCGAGTTTGGGAGGGGTATACAGAATAAAACGAAAACGAGGAATAATAGTAATGTGAGAAAGTCCAGGATTCTTTCCACGATTATTGTTCCCAGTGCGGTACCTGTGGGGATGTTACTTTTTTTAGAAATGAGGTATGGGCGAACCAGCTCTCCTAGGCGTGCAGGGATGGCTATTATGAAAAGAAAGCCTACATTTGTGACACTGAAGAGAGTGAAAAAATTTACCTTTTGTAAAGGACTAAGGAGAATACCCCATCGGTACGATCTTATCACTTGCATAATAATCATGAGGCTGGAAGCGAGTAGAAGATACCGAAATTTGATGTTTTGAAAGCCGTTGAGTACTGAGTCAATGGGTATATCCCTGAAAGATAAATAAATGAGGAAAGAACTTATCACCGAGCCTACAATGAACTTCTTCATATTAGATCCTCTTCGGTTTGATGCGTAAAATCATAAACCATTGATGAAATCAATCAAGGCGCTTCTTAAAGCGTATTGTTGCCGCTGTGAGGAAGAATGTGCTCAGAACACCTAAGGCGAGAAACTGAGGCCACAGAATATCCATACCTATTCCCTTTAAGAATACACCTCTTATAATAACCAGTATGTAACGGAAAGGATTTATGTATGTGATCCACTGAACAACAATGGGCATGTTGGCGATGGGGAAGATGAATCCAGATAGCAACAGCGACGGTTGAATGAAAAAAAATGTGGTCATCATGGCCTGTTGTTGTGTTTCAGAAATAGTGGATATAAAAAGACCAATTCCGATGCTGCTCAGAAGGAAAAGGAAAACTCCAAGAAAGAGGGCGAAAATGCTTCCGCGCATGGGTAAGTCAAACCAGTAGATCGCGAATAAAGCAACAAATATCATCTGAAGCAGAGAAATAATTATGTATGGGATCGTCTTACCTATTATAATTTCGTAGGCCTTTATGGGAGTGACTATTAGTTGCTCCATGGTACCCTTTTCCTTTTCTTTTATGATGGCCATGGAAGTGAATAGAAGAGAAATGAGCATGACAACAAATGCTACAATACCTGGGACGAAGAAATTTCTGCTATAAATATTGGGGTTGTACCATGTCCGCAGACGGAAATCGATGTTTGGGAACAAAAGCTCATGGGGGTATATTTCTTTCAAAAACTGCTGGTTTAGTCTCTCGATAATTGCTGTGGCATATGCCACCCGAGTGGCTGCCATGTTGCTTACTGAGCCGTCAACCAGTATCTGTACCTGGGCTGTTTCACCTCGACGTATCTTTTCGCTGAAATTAGGGGGAAACTTGATCACCATGTCTGTCTTGCCTTTCAGGAGTAGTTTTTCGTGTTCTATGGGCCAGTCATTTTCGTGAACAACCTTGAAAATTTTATTTCCCGTAAATGCATCTTTGGTGATTCTGCTCTCCCGACTTTTAGACTGGTCGTGTATCGCCAGTCGAATGTACTTAAGGTCAAAGTTTATCACATAACCAAAAACTATAATTTGAACGATAGGAACCAGGATGAGGATATGTCTGACTCTTTTGTCCCTAAACAACTGGGTAAACTCTTTGCGAATCATCTCCCCTAATCTAGTGAAATTCACTCAAGCCCCTCCTTTCTCAATTGTGCCCATGTAAGAAATCCTAGAAGTGAGGCCATTAATAGAAGCACAATGATGTCTGTCCATATCATTGATAGAGGGAGATCTTTAAGGTAAACGCATTTGAGAACGTCGATGAAATACGTGGCGGGAACCACATATGAAATGGGTTGTATGGGTGCCGGCATGTTTGTTATTGGGAATATGAAGTCGGAGAGAAGCATTGATGGCAGAAAGGTTACAAGTGGGGCTATCTGATTTGCGATTAACTGGGATTTTGCCACAGTCGATATTAGTAAACCTAAACTTATGGCAACCCAAAGGTATAGCATAACGGTTAAAATTGTTACCCAGAAATTGCCCTTCATAACTATACCAAACAGGAGCTGACCCAGAAGAATGGCTATCAAGACGTCAACAAGTGTAATGAAAAAATAAGGAAGAGCTTTGCCAAAAAAGAATTCACCAGCACTTATGGGCAATGTTTTAATGGTTTCCATGGTTCCATTTTCATATTCTCTTGCAATGACAAGTGAGGTAATCATTGCGCCGGCTATCATAATTATAACCCCTATGATGCCAGGGACTATGAGGTTTCGACTTTCGAGATCTTCATTGAACCATATCCGAAATCTGGCTTCCAAAGGCGGTTTTAATAGTTCAATGCCCTGCCAGTTTAAAAATTCCATGAGGAGTTTTTTATTTTGTTTTTCAATAAATGCTGTAATGTAGGCTAGGGCAATGTTAGCAAAGTTTGGATCAGAACCGTCCAGTATAACCTGTATGGGAGCTTTACGGTTAGACTTTATATTTTCACTGAAATCATGAGGAATTGTTATAATTATCGCAACTTTACCAGCATCAAGGTAGTGCGATAATGTTTTATCGTTGTCAAAATGAGCGGTAACGTGAAAATAAGGCGAGGCTTCCAGGTGGCGTATAAAGTCGCGGCTGAGTAATGAACGGTCATAATCTAAAACGGCAATTTCTACGTTTTCCACATCAAGACTTAATGCGTATCCGAAAAGCAGGGTGAGTAGAATCGGGAGAAAAAAGGATAAGTAAAGTCCCCGGAAATCTCTTATGATATGGTAGATTTCTTTCCTGGAAAGGGCGTAAATTTTCCTCAGAAACCCATCAACATTAGACATGTCAAGTATTTGCAGCAATAATGTTTATAAACGCATCGTTCAAATCGGCGTTTTTTCTATGGGGACAAGCCTGTGCTATGATTTCTTCCGGCATACCTGTTGCAACTATACGTCCGGCGTTCATCATTGCAATTCTGTTGCAATTTCTCGCTTCGTCCATGTAATGCGTAGTTAGAAGAACCGTAACACCTTCATCAGTTATTTGCTCGATAAGTTTCCAGAATCGCTTCCTCGTTGCAGGGTCCACTCCTGATGTCGGCTCATCAAGAAATAGTATTGAGGGTTTATGAATTAACGCGCATCCTAGAGCGAGCCGTTGTCTCCACCCCTGAGGGAGTTCACCGGTAATCCTTTTGCGCATATCCCCTACATTTGTCATTTCGATAATCCAGTCTATCCTCTCTCGCCATAGCGTTTTTGGTACGGTGTAGATTCCGAGGTAAAAGCGGAGATTTTCCTCAAGTGTAAGATCTTCATAAAGAGAAAACTTCTGCGACATATAACCTATAGATTTCTTTATCTCCTCCGTTTGAGTGTAAATGTTGAAGCCGGCTACCCATCCCTCTCCCGCAGTCGGCGTGATGATGCCGCAGAGCATCCTGATAGTGGTTGTTTTACCCGAACCGTTCGCTCCTAAAAGTCCAAAAATTTCTCCCTTTTTTACAGAGAAACTGACTCCGTTAACGGCCGTAAAGTTGCCAAAGCGTTTAACAAGGTTGTTCACCACAATGGTTTCATTTTTTTCTTCCCTCTGCTGACCATTTGCCATCTTTTTCACCCAGTTTGATTTTGGGATGTTTTTTATCGGTCATGTGCCTCAATTCTGGCTATCATTGCTGATTCGAGATCAGGGAAGTTATTTTGGAAAGAAGAGGGAGTGTCAAAAGTTAGTATTTTGCCCCTGTGCATTAGCGCGAGGAAATCGCAATAATTGACCTCATCGATGTAAGTTGTAGAAATAATTATGGTAATTCCTCTGTCCCTCATTCTATCCAAGATTCTCCAAAATTCTCTCCGGGAAACAGGGTCTACGCCGCTCGTGGGTTCATCTAGAATGAGAAGCTTGGGTTCGTTGACAAGTACGCATGCCAAAGCGAGCTTCTGTTTCATTCCTCCGGAAAGCTCTCTTGTCAATCTATCGGTAAAGGGTAACAGATTGGAAAATTTAAGATATTTTTCTTTCAATTCTTCTCTTTTGTGTTTTGGAATGCCATATATATCCATAAAGAATTGTAAATTTTCTTGAACGGTGAGATCTAAGTATAGACCGAAACGCTGAGGCATATAGCCTATTAGGTTTTTAACTTTTTTCCTATTTTGGATTGGGTCTAGTCCGAAGATAGTAATCCGGCCAGAAGTGGGTGGGATCACCGTTGCGAGCATTTTGAGCATGGTGGATTTACCTGAACCATCTGAGCCAAACAGACCGGTGATCGTTCCTTCTTTTATTTCAAAACTCACGTTGTCGACGGCAACAATGGATGGGTGAAAGATACAGGACACACTTTCCACTTTAACACACATGGCTATCTTAACCAAGCGTCTGCAGGCATTCCTGTTTTCAGTTCTAGATGGGGATTGGGGATAGAGATCTTCACAAGGTAAACAAGTTTAACTCTTTCCTTTTTTGTCTGAATAATTTTAGGCGTGAATTCTCCCTCTGGAGATACAAATACAACCGTGCCCCTGTATACTTTATCCGGGAATGTATCCACTTTCACATCTACCGGTTGGCCAGGTTTTACCTTACCTATGTTGGTCTCTTCGACGAAGATCTTCAGTTCTACGTTTCGCAAGTCTGCAATTGTAAAGACTTCTCTTGAAGGATTAACTACTTCACCTGGTTCCACGTTACGGCTTGTGATAACTCCATCAAAGGGTGCTTTCAATTTTGCGTAACTTAGCTGAAGCTTGCATTGATCGACCATTGCCTTTGCCTGGTTTATCTGGGCCTTTGTAGCCTCAATCTCCTTTTTAGTTGCGTCGATCTTGCCCAGATTTCCCAGAGCGGTGTGCAAGATTGCTTCAGCTTCCATCCGGCGAGCGCTAGCTGTTTCGGCATGGAGACGCACAGCATCTCTGTCCTTCTCAGAGACAATCTGCTGAACAAACAGGCTTTCGTATCGATTTTTGTTCCGCAAAGCATCTTCTTCTGTTTTCTTTGCTGCTTCTAGTGCGGCAGTAGCCCTTGTGACTTCCGCTGGTAGTGTTGTTGAATAAATGCGAAGGAGCTGTTCCAGATACTGGTATGTTTTGGTTACCCTTTCCAGATTAGCTTTTGACTGATCGCACCACGTCTGTATTTCTGACGTGTCAATTTCTGCAAGGGTTTGATCCTTAGTTACAAACTCTCCCTCTTTTGCATGAACAAAGGTAACACGGCCGCTTATCTGAAATGCGATACGCGATTCTTTTGCTTCGATTGTGCCTGAGTAATAGTTCTCTGACTGCTTGATCTTCCACTGTCCCCAATAAACGAGCAACGCTACAGTAATGAGCAGCCCAATGAAAGAAAAAATTATAAACTTTTTCTTCAACGGTTACCTCTAACTCGCCAGAAGACCTGCAGCTCTAAGAACGTCCATCGTATCATCCACGAATATGAATTCCATATCCCTTTTTGTTTTAGCTGGTATATCTTCAAGATCTTTCTGATTCCATTTAGGAAGGATGACTGTTTTTACGCCTGCCCGGTGGGCGGCGAGAACCTTTTCTTTTATGCCTCCAACGGGAAGAACAAGCCCTCTGAGGGTGATTTCCCCTGTCATGGCAATATTTTTCTTTACGGTTTTATTCGTTAAGAGGGATGTGAGTGCTGTGAGAATGGTAACGCCAGCTGATGGGCCATCTTTCGGTATGGCACCGGATGGCACGTGTATGTGGATGTCCAGTTTATCGAAGAAGTTTTTATCTATACCGAGGGAATCTGCGTTTGATCTTATATAACTGAGTGCGGCGGTTGCCGATTCCTTCATGACATCTCCCAGTTGTCCCGTCATTGTGAGTCCTTTATTACCCGGCATAGCCGTCGCCTCAACGAACAACAATTCGCCACCTGTGGGTGTCCAGGCAAGTCCCATTACTACCCCGGGTTTTGAGGTTCTTATTGCTGTTTCTTGAAAAGTGCGGATTGGCCCGAGATATCGAGGCACATCCTTCTGACGGATAACTGTCTTCCCGGTGTAACCTTCAGCCACCGCACAGGCTACACCCCTGCAGATTGCCGCAATTTCCCGTTCCAGACCCCGCACACCGGCCTCTCTGGTATATCCTGATATTATTAGTTTGATAGCGCCGTTGGTAAAAGATATCCGTTCTTCCGTTAATCCATTTTCTCTTATCTGTCTTGGAATGAGGTATCTTCTTGCGATTTGCAGTTTCTCTTCGCTTGTGTAACTTGCTAGTTCAATGATTTCGAGGCGGTCTCTAAGTGCTGGAGGAATAGTGTCAAGAACGTTGGCTGTGGTAATGAACATTACGTGGGATAGATCAAATGGTAGATCAAGATAATGATCTACGAAAGAGTAGTTTTGGGCAGGATCGAGTACCTCAAGGAGCGCCGATGAGGGATCACCGCGAAAATCGCTCCCAACTTTATCTATCTCATCTAGCATGAAAACAGGGTTGTTACTCTCAGCCCTTCTGATGCCTTGGATGATTCTTCCTGGTAAGGCTCCAATATAAGTACGCCTGTGCCCTCTGATCTCTGCTTCATCCCTAACACCTCCAAGAGCTATTCTCACAAACTTACGGCCTAGTGCACGCGCTATGGATTGTCCGAGGGAGGTTTTCCCCGTTCCTGGCGGACCTACAAAGCACAAGATGGGTCCCTTAGTGTCCGGTTTCAATTTTCTCACCGCAAGGTATTCGATAATTCTTTTTTTCGGTTTTTCAAGGCCGTAGTGATCTTCATCAAGTACAAACCTTGCTTTTTTTATGTCCAGATTGTCTTCAGTATGTTCTCTCCAAGGTAGGGCGATAATCCAATCTAAATACGTGGACGAAACGGTATATTCCGCTGATGATGGATGCATCCTTTCTAGTCGGTTTAACTCCCTTTCAGCCTCTTTCCGCACCTCATCGGGTAGATCTTTCTCGGCAAGTCGTTTTCTGTACTCTTCAATATCTGGCCGTGCTTCCTCCGTTTCACCTAGCTCCTTTCGGATTGCGTTCAGTTGCTGCCTTAGGAAATACTCTCTCTGGCTTTTCTCCATGTCGCTTTTAACCTGGGATTGGATTTTATTGCCCAATTCCAGTATTTCTATCTGATGATTAACCAGACGCGTAACTTCTCGTAGTCTTTCTTTAACGTTCAGTATTTCCAGCACAGCCTGCTTTTCCTCTGTGGTTACATTGATTATAGAGGCAACGAGATCTGCTAAAACTCCCGGTTCCGTAATGTTTTTTGCCATGGCTGCGAATTCTTGAGGCATAAATGGAGTCAATTTGACCACCCGGTCAAAGAGGTTGGTCAGGTTGACCATTAGTGCTTCAACTTCGATATCTTTGATTTCCTGATCTTCCAGAGGTTCTATCCGAGCTTGAAGATAGGGCTGACCTTCGATGAATTCGATTATGCGGTACCTGCAAACTCCTTGCACCAGTAACTGCGCTCGCTTTTCAAATCCTTTTGCCATTTTCAAGATGATACCCACAGTTCCTATGCTGTAAAAGTCTTCAGGTCGGCAATTCATTTCTAGGGGTGGTTTCTTCGCAAGGATCAGTCCGATTAAACGGTCCTTTGCCATAGCTTCGTCAACTAACTGTAGGGATTGGTCACCGAAGACTTCCATAGGCATGAGCATTTTGGGGAAAACTAGAATATTGAACATAGGAAGTATGGGGATTATTTCAGGAATTTGAATCGTTCTTATGTCATCTGATGTTCTAGGGTTAATCATCTCATCCTCACATTTAAGGTTTGGTAATAGGAACTCTCTTTCGGACATCCTCTTCTTTTCTCTTGGGAATGTGAATTTCCAGTAAACCGTTACTGTATACAGCCTCTATGTTTTCAAGGTCGATGGGTTCTGAGAATGTTAATTGTCGCTCAAAGTATCCGTAGGGTATCTCCGCGAGATGGTAACGTATTGTTCCTGGTAGGAAATTGTGGTCACGTTTGCCATAGATTTTCACTTTTCGTTGACTTACCTCGAGGTGGATATCTTCTTTTCGCACGCCCGCGAGGTCGACAAGCATCAAAATCTCGTCAGGGGTTTCGTACATGTCTACGTGGGGACGCCATGTGTTGGTGCCCAAGGAAAAAAGGGAAGTGCTTGATACCAAGATTGTACCCTGGAGAAAATCAACCGTTTCCTCGTTCTCTGTTTGTTGTTCTTTATGAAATTTTATCTTTATGTAGCTCATATGAGTTACTCCCAAAAATTTTGAAATATCTTATCCGAGTATATGATGTTGTCAATCTAAAATATTGCTTGCTCCATTAGTCTGGAAAAAGAATGGTTGACCACTCGTTGTAAATTGGTTTAGTCTGTGAAAAAAGTCATTTTAAAAAGGTGATTGTGTTGTCCTGCCGAGTGTTCCTTGAAGCCTCGTGGCTCACCGATGTAGGATTAGTTAGGCCTATTAACGAAGATAGTTTGTACTGTGATGTTGAGAAGGGAATTTTCATCGTGGCTGATGGTTTGGGTGGACACAGAGCAGGTGAAGTTGCAAGTTCGCTTGCGGTCAAAATAATTGGAGATTTACTCCAGAATAGTGTTCTCGATGGGACAACAATAGTCGATATACAATCCATTTTATCGGATGCTATTCTCCGAGCCCATAAAGAGATCAAGTTGAAAGGTACATCTGATCCCCGGTTGCACGGTATGGGTACTACTATTAGTATTGCTGTTGTGCGGGAAAATGAGGCAATAATCGCCCACTGTGGTGATAGCAGGGTATACCATTATCGCGAGCGTCTTCGAAGAATCACCATTGATCACACAATGGGAACCTACCTTGTTAGGGAAAAAGGAATACCAGAAAATTTTGTCCCTAGTTTCTATTGGAATATTTTGACAAAGTCGCTTGGAGCCGATGATGATCCTTCACCGGACATGAATATCGTAGAGTTGGAGGATAATGATATCTTGCTTCTCTGTACTGACGGTCTGACCGGTATGATATCGGATGATGAAATCGAAAGGGAAATTAAAATATACTCGAGCAACCTCAGATTTTTGGCGGAAAGGTTGGTGTCGGAGGCCAAGATGAGGGGTGGCCATGATAATATCACAGTAATTGTAGTTAGATACATGTTGCGAAGCGGGCGTGATCTTTGGAGGAGGTAGTATTCCATGTGTAAGCCCGAAAATGAAATCTATCTTAAAGAGACGATTGTTCGTTTACGTGAGGCATTGGAGAAAGAACGTCAGTTAAGGGAAGATGCAGAAAATAGATTTGAAAGTATGAAGAATGAAGAAATAAGATATTTGCGGGAGACTATCCAAAAGATACGTGAAGAGATGGAACGCCTTTTATTAGAGAAGGAAAAGGAAAAACAGGAGGCAATGAGTACTGCAATGAATGAAGTTTACCAACTTAGAGGCATGGTTGAGTGCCTGAGACGGGCATTAGAAGAAGAAAAGGCTCGGCACGATTCACAATTGGCCGAAATGATCCGACTCCATAGGGAAGAGATAGGTCAATTGCAGGATACAATAAAAGTACTGCGAGGCATTTTGGAGAACAATGAAAAGAAATAGCCATCAATTAAGTAATTTTGCCAACACTGCAGATACGGCTGTGTTGGTGCGCCTACACGAAGCGGAATTGCTCTTGAGTATATCCAGAACACTGGCTACTTTTGAACAATTGGATGAGATGCTCAATTACCTTCTGAAGGTTACCACGAATGAAATAGGAGCAGACCGGGGAACGATTTTTCTCGAAGATACTGAAACGGGTGAGCTCTATTCCTATATTGCTCAAGGTGACTTAAGGTCTGAAATTCGCATACCTAGGGATTCAGGTATCGCTGGTTATGTTTTTACCTCAGGCAAAGCCGTGATTGTTTCAAATGCTTACAAAGACCCTCGTTTTAACAGAACGGTGGATGAGAAAACAGGTTATAAAACGAAGGATATTCTCTGTGTTCCCATACGAACGATGAAGGGCAAATTGCTTGGTGTTGCTCAGATGCTAAACAAAAAGGATGGTAAGTTTTCCAGAAAGGATATGCAGCTTCTTATGGCTATGACGTCTCAGGCGGCGATCGTGCTGGAAAGTTTCGATGTTATAGTCAGAATGCAAAAGGTTAGAAATCAGGAAATGGCTTTCTACGAGCTTGTATCCAGTATTACCGCGGAAATTGAGCTTGGAAACCTTCTCAAAAAAGTCATGTCTGAAGCCACAAAGATGCTAAATGCAGAACGTTCAACCCTTTTTCTGAACGATGAAAAAAGGGGTGAGTTGTTCTCAAAAATAGGTGAGGGTCTCGGGTCAATAGAGATACGATTTCCCAATAACATGGGTATCGCCGGTGCTGTGTTTACATCCGGTGAAACGATAAATATACCATATGCATACGCCGATTTACGTTTCAATCCAGCTTTTGATAAGCAAACAGGATTTTTTACCAGATCTATTCTGTGTATCCCTGTGGTGAATAAGGCTGGTAAGATAATAGGTGTTACCCAAGTCCTGAATAAAAGGGGTGGGCATTTCACTAAAGATGACGAGGCCCGTTTACGGGCCTTTACCGCTCAAATTGCTATAGCTCTGGAGAATGCTAAACTTTTCAATGATATCCAGAACATGAAAAACTACAGTGATAGTATGCTGGAAAGCATGTCCAATGGTGTTATAACGCTGGATGAGAACAGAAAAATAGTTACATGTAACCAGGCAGCTTTGAGCATGTTTGGTATTACGCCAGCGGACATTCTCAATAAGAGAGCAGATGAATTCTTTTCAGAGAGCAACCAGTGGATAATGGAGAGGGTGAGGTTTGTGGAAGAAACGCGAAAGACGGATTCACAGATAGATGTGGTTTTGCGTACGGAAAAGGCTACGATATCGGCAAACCTTACGATTTGCCCTCTCACAAGTGTAGAGGGTAAGCATCTGGGAACAATGATAGTAATCGATGATATCAGTGCTGAAAAGAGGATGAAAACAACCATGTCCCGATATATGGATCCTATTTTGGCTGGTCAAATACTGGAAAGTTCAGAGGATATTCTTGGTGGTAAAAACATGCTGGCTACCATTCTTTTTTCAGACATCCGTCAGTTCACTGCAATGAGTGAGGCACTAGGTCCACAGGGGACTGTATCACTTCTCAATGAATACTTCACTCTGATGGTAGAGTGTATCCAAAAGGAGGGGGGTATGCTGGATAAGTTCATCGGTGATGCTATTATGGCAGCTTTTGGTGTGCCAATTCCTCACGAAGACGATGAAGATAGGGCGGTGCGAGCGGCTATAGCAATGGTGAAAACCCTTGACGAATGGAACAAAGAGAGGATCAAAAGAGGAGAGAAACCTGTTCAGATAGGTATTGGATTGAATACAGATATAGTTGTTTCTGGAAATATTGGATCACCAAGACGCATGGATTATACCCTAATAGGTGATGGAGTTAATCTGGCCTCCCGATTAGAAGGATTGTGCAAAAAATACTACGCCCGCATCCTCTTGAGTGAGCATACATACAGGAGACTAAAGGGTACGTACAGAATCCGGGAGGTGGACAGGGTTGTGGTAAAGGGGAAAAGTGAAACAGTGGGGGTTTTCGAGGTTCTTGACTATCACACCGAAAACTCGTTTCCAAACATGATGAATGCAATTGCGTACTTTCATGATGGGTTAAAACTATACAGAAAAAAAGCTTGGGATAAGGCAATCGATGCCTTCGCGGAGGCATCTCACCTTGTACCAACAGATCAGCTGAGTCGGGTATACATAGACCGTTGTCTTTACTTCAAACAGCATCCTCCGGGTGAGGATTGGGACGGTATCTGGATTATGGATGATAAGTAACCTCTGCGGTTTGAGGAGTGGGCCTTTCTAGACATGCAGTTAGGAGCTGCAGATTACACCTCAGGTAGCTGCAGCTCCAATAACTTCACTGGAGCCGATGGGCGGATTCGAACCGCCGACCTAGTGATTACGAATCACTTGCTCTGCCGGCTGAGCTACATCGGCATTGCATTTGCATTTATCTCACGTGCTCAACCTTGTCAAGCCTATTATTATCAAACGTACGAAGATGAAGTTCAACCGCATCCCTGACGTTGACATATAGATTCTGCTGTTTTATTATAAAAATGTAAGTAGTATCTTTTCCGTTTTGGTGTTCCGATCTCTTCGGTAACTTTTATTACTGTCCTTTGTTTCAGAAAAGGAGGGGCAGTCAACATAAAGGACAGAAAATAACATTCCCCAAGATTGGAGAGCTGATTTTTAATACCTTTTGAACTGTTTTTGCGGCTATTGTTAATTGCTTTTCTTTGAATTTCCCTGTTTGTGGAGTGCACTATTGCATCGGTTATAATCTCATGAAAGTGATATGTATGAGGGGATTTATCTCTGAAGTTACGGAGGGGGTGATAAATGGTCCGTTGGGAGGATCGCTGATCAAAAAAATTACGGTTTAGATCATTTTTGTGTGGAAGAAATACGGGGTAGCTAAGAACGGGAAAGGAGGAAAATATAATGTATCTAATGATGATATGCACTTGGGATCCAAAGGATGAACGAGAGGTGAGGACTCGTCGGGCCACATGGGAGTGGCCTGAGGAGGTGGAAGTCATATCGGAATTTTATGATTTGCAGGGTTGTCGTACGATCTATGTGATTAAAACAGATGAAAAAGGGTTGATAGCCACGAGGGCGGCGTGGATTGATATTTTGAGATTTGAGATATTCCCTGTATATCCCATAGGAGCCACTAAGGAGGCTTTGATGGGAAAAAAGTAAAAGGAAAGGAGGGCAACTATGGCTGCCTTTGAATTGAACCAGGAAGAAGCACGCCAGCTCCTGGAGGTTTTAGAACGATACTACCCTTCACTGAAAATCGAGCTGGCCAATACTGATGACCGCGAACTACGTCGGGCATTAAAGGCCAGAGAAGTTTTCATGAGGGAAATGATTGTAAGGCTTAGAGAGAAGCTACGCTGAGGGACTCTGTGTGATTAATTATAAGACAGGGCAGAGGTTAATCTCTCTGCCCTTCTTTATTAAGTCTCGTAATTTGGGATAGTGTTCTCAGGTGTAATGTGTTTGGTGGCTCTATTTTGGTTTCGAAAGCGAAATTAGGAGAGAACCTTTCAGGGTTTATGGTCTGAGAGGTCTAACAAAAAATATTCTTTGCCTTGACATTGGTGTAACCTTAACTTAAGAACAGATTGTTTCAAAAATAACGCGCAGAGGTGTACGCCGTTTTAAGATTCATTTCCTTAAAAACGTGGTTGAAGGGAAAACTAGGGCAACTCACGAAGGTTTCACCCACAAAGATAACTGTTCTCATTATAATTATTGCCATCATTGCCTTTTTTATAGATCCACCGTTTATGAGATTTATGGAATTGAAATCCCTTGATTTGCGGCTAGTGTCCCGGGGTAGGCTACCCACAACTGATGTTGTTGTTATCGCAGCTATAGATGAAAAAAGTTTAGGTGAAATAGGACGCTGGCCCTGGTCGCGGAAGGTTATTGCGAAGTTGGTTGAAAAATTGAAGTCTGATGGGGCAAAGGCAATTGCATTTGATATAGTTTTTTCCGAACCGGAAGAGAATCCTTCTATGAAGGTACTACAGGGACTCTCGGAAGAGCTCGGAGGTTTGGATTATGCTCTGAAAGACCGTTTATATAAGGTAATAAAAGCGAAGCGTGATGACCTTAGTCCTGATAAGGTTTTGGCTAAAGCTATCGAGAGGACTGGAAATGTTACTTTGGGGTACTTTTTTTATACCACAGCGAGAGAAGTGGCCCATCTGAAACCCGAGGAGATTGATATGGCAAGGGAGCTCATCAGTAACTCTCGGTATCCCATGGTCCAATCCAAAGGACAGGTTGATGAAAGGAATTTGATCCACGCTTATGCGGCAGTGGCGAACATAAAGGAACTCTCAGAAGTCGCCGTTAACAGTGGCTACTTTAATGCATACCCTGATTCTGATGGTGTTATTAGATGGTCCCCTCTAGTGGTAAAGTTTGGTGATGGTTACTACTATTCCCTGGCAATGGCGGCGTTGTTGCAATTTGCTGGTATGCCTATTGCGGGTGTTCGTCTAGCGGAATTCGGGGTTGAATCCATAATAGTGGAGAATATCTCAATTCCTGTGGATGAATCGGGAAGGATACTCATAAACTACCGTGGACCGGCAAAGACGTTCCCCCATTACTCAATAACGGATATACTTCACAACCGTCTTCCGCCCGATACTTTAAGGGATAAGATTGTCATTGTAGGAGCGACAGCCACCGGTATTTATGATCTCCGGGTGACTCCTTATAGTAGCGTGTATCCCGGGGTGGAAATTCATGCAAACGTCATTGATAACATTCTGGTGGGCGATTTTCTGAAGCGTACCAATTTTACCATTTTTCTAGACATGTGCGCTATTATCGTTTTGGGGATGATTGTAGGCTTAACAATACCACGTTTAAAAGCAGTTTTGAGTGTTATTGTGACTTTGTCTTTTTTGATAACTTTTATCTTTGTGAACACACTTCTCCTCGCTAAGTATCGTATTTGGTTGAACATGGTTTACCCAGTTGCCACAATAATTGTTATTTACACATTCATCACAGTTTATCGTTACGTAACAGAGGAGATGGAAAAGAAAAGAATTCGCAGTGCATTCCAGTATTACCTTACGCCTGCTGTAATTAACGAGATACTCCAAGATCCCTCAAAGTTGAAGCTGGGAGGCGATAAAAAAGAACTTACTGTGATGTTTTCCGATGTGCGCGGATTTACAACTATCTCAGAAAGCCTATCTCCTGAGGATCTAGTCAGTCTTCTGAATGAATACCTTTCGGAAATGACCAGGATTGTCTTCAAATATGACGGTCTACTGGACAAGTATATTGGAGATGCCATAATGGCTGTGTTTGGTGCTCCCATTGACCAGCACGACCATGCTTTAAGAGCTTGTAAAACAGCTCTGGATATGATGGAAAAATTGAAGGCTCTTCAGGATAAGTGGGAGCAAGAGGGAAGACCCCGACTGGATATTGGAATTGGTATTAACTCCGGAGATATGGTGGTAGGTAATATGGGTTCTGATATCCGGTTTGACTACACTGTGATGGGGGATAACGTAAATCTTGCTTCTCGTTTGGAAGGTATCAATAAGGAATATGGAACGCATATCGTGATAAGTGAGTATACGTATGAGAGAGTAAAAGATCATATGTTCTGCCGGGAGCTGGATGCAGTGCGGGTTAAAGGCAAGAAAATGCCTGTAAAGATTTATGAGCTCCTGTGTGAGAGAGAAAATAAGGATGCACATGAAAAGTACGTTAAGGTTTTTGAGGAAGCTTTGGATGCTTACAGGAGTTGCCAGTGGGATCGAGCTATTGCCCTTTTCGAAAAGGTGATTCAGATCAAGGGGGAAGATCCTCCATCGGAAGTTTATATCAAACGCTGTTTAGATTTGAAGGAGAATCCACCGGACCAGCCGTGGGATGGTGTCTATACAATGACGAAGAAATGACAAAAAAGGGGTTTTGCTCTTGCAGAGCACGCAGAGTTACAGAAGTTGGGTAGAAGTAGATCTCGATAATTTTGCAAACAACTGGAAAGAAATAAGAAGGATCGTTGGACCTGAAGTTAAGGTTCTTCAGGTGGTCAAGGCTGATGCGTATGGTCATGGATCGATTGAAATTGCAAAGGTGGCCCTTGAGAATGGAGCATACTGTTTAGGGGTCGCGAATGCCGACGAGGGTGTGCAACTCCGTATTAGTGGAATTAGTGCTCCGATCCTCATCCTCAGTCCTTCTCCTGGGGGAGAGATTCGAGAGATAATTAAGTACAATCTGACGCCGTCAATTTCTGATATTTCATTCGCTAGAGATCTGCAAAAGGCATGTGCGAAAGCGGGGATGTGTATTCCTGTTCATGTGGAAGTTGATACAGGTATGGGGAGGGGGGGTATCCTATATAGTGAGGCTCTTAAGGTTATTAGAGAGATTGCAAGTATGCCGAATTTAACCCTGGAGGGAATATTCACCCATTTATCCTGTAGTGAGATTCGGGCGGAGTACAATGTCTATCAGTGGGAATTGTTCAGGCGTGTTCTCAAAGAGCTCGAGGCAAATAATATTAATGTTCCGATAAAGCATATGTCGAACAGTGGGGCTATTCTAAACTATCCTGAGTTTAATCTAGACATGGTACGACCCGGTTTAATGTCCTATGGAATATATCCTTCCCTGGAGACAAGAGAGCGTGCCCAGCTCCACCCCGTTATGGTTTTTAAAACGCGGATCGTTCTCATAAAGGATTTTCCGAAAGGTTACAGTATTGGTTACAACAGAACATATATAACAGAGAAGCCCTCCCGAATAGCAACGATTCCTGTGGGTTATGGTGATGGATATGGTGTGATTCTTTCAAATGCAGGTGAAGTGCTCATAAGGGGGAAAAGAGCCCCTGTGGTTGGAAGAGTCTCAATGGATATGTGCACAGTTGACGTATCCCACATACCTGGTTGTGCAGTGGGTGACGAGGTAGTCTTGATGGGATCGCAGGGTGATGAAACTATCTCTGCGTACGATATAGCTAACAGGGTAAAAACCATAACCTATGAAATACTGTGCACTCTTGGTAAGAGGGCACCTCGCGTTTTTATACAAAGGGGTAAAACTAATGCAGTGCTTCCCCGGTTAAGGAGGATTTATGTGCCAGATGAAGAGAGATCCGTTGCTAGAATAAACAGTATAATCCGTATGTGTCTCCAGGCTAGAGTACGTAATGAGGAGTTAGGTGACGCCATATACTATGAAATGTTGGAGACGCTATTTGGTAAAGAGGATCGCAGTTTGGAACTGAGAGAAAATTTTCGCTATTATATTAAAGTCTGCGACCTTATTGATGAGGACGACCCCTTAGCGAGAGGGGGTTATCTCCAGTTCACAACGATAATTGAATATCGAAAAGTTTTGAGAAACGAGAGGTTCATCATAGGTTGTGCTTTAAATAGAGAGCAGCTTGCCAGTTTCTTTGAAGATCCCCGTTGTGAGTATCGATGGCTTCTAGATGAACGTGATGTAGGGGTAAACGTAAAGAATAATTTTCGCGTTTCATCCGTAATCGTTGACAATATAGCAGTGCCAATTATTAGGAAATCATGTACCGATCGTGGTTTGGAAATCGAATGTGGAGCGGAGGAGCTGAAGAACAAAATTAATCAACTTGTAAAATTCTCTATTGAAATAGTTGCGTTAAAGTCAAAGAGCGACAATATGTTTTCTGTGTATCTGGTGTACCCGACGAGAGGTTTGGAAATTGTTTTTGATCATGAGGGATCGAGTCTGCGCAATGTACGGGAGGTGAGTTTCTTTGCGGGTAAACGCCCATATCCGGAGGTGACGAAGTTGCCAAATAAATCCATAAGGATATACATACCAGATGATAACTGGATTTTCCCCAACAGTGGTGTGACTTTTGTATGGGAGGTGTAAGGGTATAAGAGAATGAAGAGATTGCGAGTGGGTATAATACTGGGAGGTATGTCTTCAGAAAGAGAGGTTTCGTTGAACAGTGGTAGAAACGTTTTCGACAATATGGATAGGGAGAAGTACGATCCCATTCCTGTATTTATGGATATGAAGGGCAAATTCTGGGTTCTTCCCTGGCAGTTGATTTCTCAGAACACAACGACGGACATTTCAGAGAGATTGGCAAAGGAGGCACGACCTATAGCTTACGAAGATCTCAAAGAAGAAGTGGATTTTGCCTTTTTATGTCTCCATGGAAAGTATGGAGATGACGGATGCATTCAAGGATTGCTTGAACTTCTCGGTATTCCTTATACTGGACCTGGGATTTTAGCTTCCGCATTGGGGATGGACAAACATATTCAGCAAAGTATCCTCAAGTTTTCTGGTGTTGATGTTCCGGAGAGTCTTCTCATTGAGGAACGTGAATGGAGGGAGAATTCCGAAAGAGTTAAAAAGGCACTTTTGGATAAGTTTTCTCTGCCTTTTTTCGTAAAACCGACCAGAGAGGGTTCCAGTGTAGGGGTTTCTGCTGTGCGAAAGGAAGATGACATATCACCCGCACTGGAGGCCGCGTTCAAGTGGGATTCGAGAATCCTGGCAGAAGAATATCTAGACGGAATAGAATTTTCTTGCATTATCCTAGAAGAAGGTGACCAACTAAGGGTTCTCGATGTAACGGAAATTCATCCCCAGAGCGAATTTTACACTTACGACGACAAGTATATGCCGGGTAGGTGTAGGAAGTTCACGCCTCCCAAAAATATACCTAGGGAAGTGACAGAGAGAATAAAGGAAGAAGCAATAAAGGCGTACAGAGCCCTGGGATTTAGATCATATGGCAGAATTGATGGTTTTGTGTTAAAGGATGGGCGCATTTTAATTACGGACCCCAACTCATCATCTGGAATGGCACCTTCTTCCTTTTTCTTTGAGCAGGCAGCTAATGCAGGAATGTTACCTTCTATGATTATTAGTGCGCTTATTGAAAATTCATTGGCTATACACAGAGAGAAAAGGGGTCCTTTATAAGAAAATTTGGAGGATTGAAGATGAAAAAAAGACAAAAAGCTATCATGTGGTTATGTTTGGTTGTATCTTTTTTTGTCGTTCCGTATGCTGACGCGTTTGAAATAGGCGTTCGGGGTTATCTCTGGTTGCCCGATTTGAAAACAGCGGATGTTAAAACCATTCAAAACGGCATAGAAGGATCGTATATGGATGCTAAGGAGCTTTTAGGACTCGGCAAAAAGATGAACTTTGCAGGTGAGATTTACGGCGGGATTGGGAGGCACCATGGTAGCATTATGTACACAACTGCTGGATTTTCGGATAACACTGTTCTCACGGCAGATGTAGTTTTCAATGGGGTGAAATTCAGTAAAAGTACGAATGTGAAGAGTGATTATTCGTATGACATGCTCGATCTTAAATATCAGTACGATATTATCAACATGGAGAATCTACTAGCTGGTTTTTCTTTAGGGCCGATTTTGCAAGGAAAGTTCGTTTCCGGTGAATTGAAATTGAATTCGGCGACAACGGGTGATCAGAGAAGAACTTACAACTCTGTTTTTCCCATGGTGGGTGTTGGTGCTCATATTGGTTTGGTTGCCAATTTGCTGGAGGCAAGGGTTCAGGTCACAGGTGGAGGTTACGGGAGTGATAATTATTCACTTGAGGGGCTCGCAGATGTGTCGGTTTCTCCTTTACCTTTTGTTGATATAAATGTTGGCTATAGAATAGTGAAAATTTTCGTGGACAAGAATGACTTCAAAATGGATCAGTTTTTCAGTGGGCCATACTTGGGATTAACAGTTGGGTTTTAATAAAAGGGTACCTCTTATGGTGGAGAAAGAGAGAAAAAAACTTGTTGTCGGTGTTATTATGGGGGGACTCTCCTCGGAGAAAGAGGTGTCACTAGAAAGTGGCAGGAATATTTACAGCAAAATGGATCGTAGTTTATTTGAGCCTATACCAATTTTTATGGATAGCAAAGCACGGCTCTGGGAGATCCCCCTTAAGCTTTTGATGCGTAACTGCACTAAAGATATCGAGGAAGATTTGGAAACGGAGGCAAAAAGGATTCCCTATGAAGCCCTAAAGGATAGGGTGGACATCGTTTATTTTGGTCTTCACGGTAAATACGGTGAAGATGGGTGCATGCAGGGGCTTTTGGAACTTTTGGGTATTCCATATACTGGGTCAGGTGTGCTGTCATCTGCTATCGGTATGGATAAGTACATGACAAGGAAAATCCTAACCATGAGAGGTATTGATGTACCAAAATCCACGATCGTAGAGAGGAAGAAGTGGGAGAGTAGTGAGAAGGAGATGATTTTGAAACTCATTGAAGAGGAAATTAAGTACCCCTGCGTTGTTAAGCCGACCCGAGAAGGCTGTAGTACAGCAGTGAAAAAAGTTGTGTCATCAGAGGGGATACCCTCGGCTCTTGAAGGAGCTTTTGAGTGGGACAATATTGCATTGGTAGAGGAGTTTATCGAGGGCATAGAGGTGACCTGCGGAGTTTTAGGGCATGATCCACCTATGGCCCTGATTCCCTCTGAGACGATCCCGACTGAAGATATTCTGACCCTGGAAGATAAATTTCTCTACGGTCAAGGGGAAAACAAAACTCCTGCTCGTGTACCTGAGGAAGTTCTGAAGAGGATTCAGGACACCGCCGTGGCAACTTTTCAAGCTCTTGATCTTAAGTGTTACGCGCGAATTGATATGTTTGTTCGCAAAGATGGCCGAGTCGCCGTACTTGAGGCCAACACGTTGCCGGGGATGACTCCGGCGACGGTTTTGTTTCATCAAGCTGCTGCTTTGGGGATCAGTCAAACTGATCTCATCACTAGGGTAATAGAGGCTGCTTTAGATGCTCATGCAAAGAAAAAAGGACCTCTATGAGGTAGTTAGTAAGATCTTTATCGTTTTACAGACAGCGCCATATATGTCTTAAGATTTCATTTGGTTTCCGAGGATTGGAATGAGGTTGTTTGTTTTCTTGTCAAGACCCTTTGTTACTGTGGGAAGCGCGGCGATCGAATGGGTAAACAGTTTAGGTGTGGCGGGTATTTTTCTTGTAATGGCCTTCGTAAAGATTTTCCGTCCTAAACAGTTCAGCAAAATTGTTCACCAGATATATATAATCGGCGCCAGATCTACTATGATTATTATGCTTGTAGGATTGTTCACGGGAATGGTTTTAGGATTGCAATCGTACCATGCCCTTGTAAAGGTTGGAGCTCAAGGGGCTCTCGGTACGTTGGTTGCCCTCTCACTAGTAAGGGAGCTCGGACCGGTTCTTGCCGCTATAATGATCACGGCTAGAGCGGGGTCGGCAATGACTGCAGAAATAGGTATACAGCGTATCTCAGAGCAGATTGATGCTCTTTTAACAATGCGTATAGATCCTCTAGGTTTTTTGGTGAGTCCCAGATTGGCAGCCTCTATAGTATGTTTTCCCATATTAACTGCGGTATTTGATCTAATAGGGATTATGGGTGGTTTCATATCGGGAGTTTTGATTTTGGGGGCAAATGCGGGGACGTATTTTTATCGGGTTCAAACTAGTACGGATCTTAAGGATGTTACGGACGGTTTTATAAAGGCGTTAGTTTTTGCAATAATTGTGGCAACTGTATGTTGTTATCAGGGTTACTATGTGCACCAGAGAAAGGACAGTAAAGGGGCTAAGGCGGTTGGCATTGCTACGACTTCGGCTGTGGTTATATCCTGTGTGCTCATTCTTATCGCTGATTATGTGATTACTTCGCTTCTTCTGAAATAGGGGTTGTTTTTATGGTAACGCCTCTCATTGAATTCAGGGATGTCACGAAGCGGTTTGGCGATAAGGTTGTGCTTGATAGAGTGAATTTAAAAATATACGAGGGAGAAGTGACGACAATTATTGGGCTAAGCGGTGCCGGGAAGAGTGTTCTGCTTAAACACATAATCGGTCTTCTTAAACCTGACGAAGGGATGATACTTTTTCGGGGCAAACCTTTGAACGAAATGGGAAGAAGTGAAGTTATTAATAGTTTTGGAAAAATCAGTTACATGTTTCAGGGTAATGCCCTTTTCGACTCATTGACGGTTTATGAGAACATTGCGTTACCACTTAGGGAAACCACAAAGCTTAGTAAAGCAGAAATTGACAAACGAGTTATGCGAAGGGTGGAACAGATGGAGCTTATGGATGCTGTGTACAAGTATCCATCTGAACTCTCAGGAGGTATGCAGAAGAGAGTAGCCCTCGCCAGGGCTTTGGTAACTGATCCTAATATCGTGTTATTCGACGAGCCCACGACGGGGCAGGATCCAGTAAGAAAGAATGCTATACTGACGATGATCGCTCAGTACCAGAAGAGGTTTGGTTTCACAGCCGTTCTTGTAAGTCACGATATACCGGATGTTTACTTTATATCGAATAGGATTCTCGCCCTGTATGATGGGCAGATCGTATTTCAAGGTACACCAGAGGAGCTCGAGAATTTTGATCACCCATTTTCCGATGAGGTGATTCGTAGCCTTGAAGAATTACAGAAAGAACTTACGGGATTATACAGTCTTCGACAATTCAAAATGCAGTATCTTTCCCAACTGGCAAGTGGTGAGAGAAAAGGTGTTTACTCAATTATAGTATTTGAATTTTCCGGTTTGGATGAGATATCTGAAGTCGCAGATCAAGAAGCTGTACATACATTATTGAACCAGTTTGGAAAACAGATAGGAGGTTTTTTTGGTCCTCTCGCTGGTTTCTCAGCCAGGTATGGAAAGGACACCTATGTTACGGCCCTTCCTTATGCCACGTTCGAGGAGACCAGAATGGCTGTAGAGGATCTAATAACTGAACTTGAAAAAAGAGATATAGGTCCCTTTACTATTGAGCGGATCTCTGACCTAAAAAAGATTGTAGGGGTAGAATTTTTTGTCGGTATAGCCCATGGGGATCCTCTTACTGACTTAACATCGGTGATCCACAGTGCAAGGTCCCAGAGGGAGTTAAAAGCTGTTTTTCGGTGTAATGTGCGGGGGTGCTAAATGCAAAGGTATAGGATAGAGATGATTGTTGGCATCTTTATAGTGTTCGGCATTATTTGTATAGGATATATGACAGTGAAACTTGGAGATGTTTCCTTTATTAGTGACAATTATTATCCGCTGTACGCCAAATTTACCTCTGTTACTGGTTTGAGGGTGGGAAGTCCAGTACGTATGCTAGGTATAGACATAGGCAGAGTGGAAAGCCTCAAAATGGATCAGGAAAATCAGCAGGCCGTTGTGGAGATACGTATTCAGAAGGATATAAAGGTATATGATGATGCTGTGGCATCCATTAAAACTGAAGGACTTATCGGAGATAAATACTTAAGCATTGATCCTGGAGGTTCGGGTAATGTTCTTTTGCCGGGAAGTTATATAACACAAACGCAACCTGCGGTAGATATAGCAGATTTGATAGGCAAATATGCTTTTGGGGAGTTAAGAAAAGATTAAAAGGGGTCTTTTCACATGATGGTTAGAGCTTTTAGCTTTATTTTTTCATTTGTCTTATTATTTTTTTTGCCCTTTTCGGCATATTGCGGAGATCCAATGGATTTCGTGCAAAAGAATGTCAATCGAGCACTTGATGTTGTTCGTGATCCTACGTTGAAGGGGGAAGTTGCAAAAAAGAAGAAGCGCGATAAACTTCATGCCATTTACGAAGACGCTTTTGATAAAGAGGAATTTTCTCGGAGAACGCTGGGAAAGGATTGGAGCAGGTTTAACGAGGATCAACGTAAGCGGTTTGTTGAACTTTATCAGAAACTGTTGGAAAATGTTTACTCTGATAAAATTCTCTCTTATGAATACAAAGATGAGAAAGTGATGTTCGATCGGGAAATCATTCATTCTCCTAATTTTGCAGAAGTGTATACTAGGGTTATAACACCTTCGAAGGTTATTCCCGTCTCCTACCGGTTAATCCAGAAGGGGGGTAGATGGAAGATATATGATGTGACTATCGAGAATGTAAGTCTTATTCAGAATTACAAAACACAGTTTCGCGAGCTTCTCGCGAAGAATACCCCTGACCAATTTCTCAATATACTAGAGGAAAAGGTCAAGGGTAAGTGAGATATATGTTCATATTGAATTGGACTACCCGGCTTGTTTTTTTAACGGTTCTAGTTGTGTCATTTATTTTTTCTGGTGCGTTTTTTATTAAAATTCACCCTTGCGCGTGTGCAGAAGAAAAGGTTTCCCATAATGAACGATCCTTACATCAAGTACCTGAGGAACCTCCCTCCATCGTGAAACAGATAGAGAATGCGAGAGATATAGACACTGAGGAAGAAGAACGTATAGAAATCCCTGATCCATTGGAACCGTTCAACCGTGTGATGTTTACCTTTAACGATAAACTGTATTTCTTTGTCCTTAAGCCCATTGCCCAAGGTTATAGTAAGGTTTTGCCGGAGAAAGTGCGTGTCTGTGTGAAAAATTTCTTTTCTAATATTTTGTTTCCTGTGCGTTTAGTCAATTGTTTTTTACAAGGAAATGCCGAAGGTGTTGCAGCGGAACTGGCGAGATTTACTGCAAATACAGTATTTGGGTTGGGGGGGGTTATTGACTTTGCCTCTAGGGAAGACATAAATATACCCAAGTGCGATGAGGATTTTGGTCAAACATTAGGATCCTATGGTCTGGGACCTGGTTTTTATATAAACTGGCCCTTCTTAGGTCCTTCGAGCCCCCGAGATACTGTAGGGTGGATTGGTGATTCTCTCCTTTATCCTTTTCAGTACGTAAAACCGTGGTATGTGTCGATAACGACAAAGGTATACGACAAGGTAAACGACACCTCACTTAGAATTGGTGATTATGAAGCTCTCAAAGAGGCAGCTGTGGATCCTTATGTAGCTGTTCGAGATGCTTACGCCCAGTACCGGTACCAAAAAATAAAGGAGAAAATCATAAAGAACCAAATGCAAATAAGGGAAGGTTATGCTCCTTGACAGAAGCGGGGATGTGTTTTTATTTTTTACTGAGAGAACGCGGAAGAGTTTTGGTAAGTGCGGCGTTACTTTAATTTTGAAGAAATGAGAATAGTCGGACAGTCATTCTATAAAGCAGAGCGGATTGTGTGCGATTTTTACCGTTTAAAACACCACGAGATGAAAACGCTCCAGTACGATGTGTGTACTTTAGCTTTCTTAAAGAAGGATGAGTTTAAGGAAGATGTATTTGCCCATCTTTGCAGATACGAGTATGTTAATGGATATTTCTACCGCATATGTATTCACGATCATAGGATACTTGATGCTGTGGCTCGAGGTCATTCATTTATAAAATTTGCTCCTCTTATGCTCTACATTGCTGCGCATGAGCTGGTGCATATAGTACGTTTTTACCGAGGTGAGGCGAATTTCGATGTGCCCTTTGAGGAGAGAAAAAGAGAAGAGCAAATAGTTCATAGGATAACTGGCGATCTACTTTGTCCATATGTGGACTCAGAGATGAGATTGATTTTGGATTGTTTCAGCGAAAACTACGCTCTCATCTAAGTTTCGACACAAAAACGAATGGAGGTGAGGTGATGCCAATCTACGAGTACCGCTGCAAAAAGTGTGGTAGAGAATTCGAACTTTTTCAGAAGATCACCGATGTAACCGTTCCTTCATGTAAATTTTGTCAAGGTCCTGTTGAGAAACTTATTTCCCTTTCATCATTCCATCTTAAGGGTACAGGGTGGTACGTAACGGACTATGGTGGAAAGAAGACCTCTGGAAGCGAAGGTAAACCGGGTCAGTTGCAATCGGAGAGTGGATCCGAAAAAGCGGCGGATACTAATAAAGATGATTAAGACCGTTACTTTTGATTATTTATCTTTTTGCGGCGAAGTCGGTTAGCGAGGAATTGTTCGACCTCCTCCTGTCCGAGTTCCTTAGTTAGGATGTCTCTTAGATTCTCGAGGGGAATTTCTACGCGGGCGGCGCTCCGATGGCCGCCCGCATTTCCGAATTTACCAAAAGCTTCGCTGGCAATGGTTCCACAGTTGTGCCGATAACCGTCTCCTCTGAAAATGATTATCATCCTGTCTTTAATTATTCCGGCAACTACAACGTAATAAATATTTATTATTCTAAGATAAAAGTCCGCCACTTGTACACAGACATCAGGACTTTCGACCCTGCCAAGGAAGCAGATAATCCTGTCTCGGTAGCGTCGACGGTGGAAAAACGCGTATTCAAAATAACGTAAGTATCTTTCCGGAATCTGATTTAACTCAATTCGCCTTATTAACTGTCTGTTGGCGCGGTTGAAACATAAATAGTAGGCGCTTATATCCTGGAAAGTCGCTTCTCTGTCGAAGTTGTTAGTATCGGACTTTATACCGTAAAAAAGAGCTGTATATAGTGTTCTAGATATCCTAATTTTGGACGCTAGAAGGTATTCGAGTAAGATCGTGGAAAGGGCACCGTATTCTGTTCTCACATCGGCAAGTTCAGCATGCCATACGGAATTAACGGGGTGGTGATCGATTACAATCTGAGGCTGTACCCCCGCTAGTAGATTGCCGAAGAAGGTTGGTTGTGCATCCACGATGGCGACTAGTCGATACTCCTTGATATTTACTTTACTGAGGGGCAAAATATTAATTTTCATGGCTTTGATGAACTCTAAATTTTGCTGTCTACGGATCGGCTCTGTGGAAACGAGAACGGATTTTGAAAGTCCTACTGTTTTTTTGAACAATTCTTGTATCGCCATGGCTGAGGCTATGGCATCTGGGTCTGGGCTTCCATACATGAGCACGGCAAGTGAGTCGTTAGTTCTGGCCATGGACTTTAGTTTGAAAACGTTAAAAATAGTTTCTTCCTTCCGGGTTAACAGAGCTTCTATGGTTTTCACTGATTGCTAAACCTCTTTTTTGGAATATATTTAGATATACCATCAAGTTGAGGATCTCCTAAGCGTCTTCCCTTGGGCAGGACGATTTGTTTCAGGGATACAGATGCATGAAGTGTGTTTTGTATTTAGGTTAACGATGTTGGGTGTATGCTTTTTCATTTGCTTTCAATCAAGTTTGGTAGGAATTTTAAAAGAATCTTTTTCTTTGTCAAGATTATGTGAAAATAATTTGGTTCATTTTTGTTGTGCCTTGACAATAGCTGTAGCCATGTCCTAAATAAGACACCATGATAAGATACTATAGTACCAATCGGAATATATCAGGGCTCTCTGGGATTAAGCCCTTCTCTAAACTTGTGAGTTTTCGAGAAGCTTTATTGATGGGCCAGGCTCCAGATGAAGGTCTTTTTATGCCTGATAGTATCCCAAACCTCGATCTAAGAGAGGTTATGAGGCTCAAAGGTAAACCTTATACTGAGGCCGCTTTAGCAGTACTCTATGCTTTTTTGGAAGATGAGATCTCACGAGATGTTCTTCGGGATGCTGTGGAGGATGCTTACAATTTTCCAGTGCCTCTGGAAAAAGTTTCCGAAAAGGTATTCATAATGAGGCTTGATCAGGGACCAACAGCTTCTTTTAAGGATTTTGCGGCCCGGATGATGGCTCGGCTAATGAGCATTTTTAGGGGAGGCGAGGAAAGACTTCGCGTGCTTGTTGCGACATCTGGAGATACTGGTAGTGCGGTAGGGGAGGCATATAAGGGTGTTCCTGGGATTGATGTAATGATACTTTATCCGCAAAAGGAAGTAAGTCTCAGGCAGAAGAGGCAGCTTGACGGCATAGGTGGTAATGTTCGCGCTGTTGCTGTTGATGGTAAATTTGACGATTGTCAGAATCTGGTAAAAGAAGCTTTTGGTGATCCTTCTTTAACCTTTCTAAATCTAACTTCGGCAAATTCGATTAATGTTGGCAGGATTCTGCCGCAGATTATTTATTATGTTTATGCCTATGCCCAGCTTGCCTCTGAGGGCGAAGAGATTATCTTTTCTGTCCCTTCTGGTAATTTTGGTAATGCTTTAGGATGTGAGTTGGCACGAAGGATGGGAGTTCCTATTAGAAAGTTGATTATGCCCACCAATGAAAATGATGAGTTCCCTCGTTATTTGAAAACGGGTGTTTATGAGAAAGTGTCACCCTCAAAATCTTGTATATCATCAGCGATGAATGTGGGACATCCGAGCAATCTGGCCCGTTTTTTTGATCTCTACGGAGGGACGATAGATCGCAACGGCAGGGTCTACCGCTACCCCAATCGTGATGAAATGAGGAAGTACATTTATTCGGTGAGCGTATCGGACGAAGAAACCAAGAGAACCATAATTGAGGTTTTTAATAAATATGGAGTTCTTCTGGAACCCCATGGGGCGGTGGGTTGGAGAGGACTAGAATTCTACTTAGAAGATACCGGTGATGATGCTTTGGCTGTTGTTTTGGAAACAGCCCATCCTGCAAAGTTTCCAGAAGTAATACGCGAACTTTTGGGGTTTGATCCAGAGATGCCACCCAGCTTGAAAGGTATAGATGAGAGACAGGGGGAGTGTTTTCATATACCCGCCGATTACAGGGCCTTTAAGGATTTTCTCCTCACATTTGGGGTTTCGGGAGGATGCTTAAGCACATAAGGGATTACTGCGTCATCACGTAGCGCTGCTCTTCTTTTGGTACATACCACTTGATGAAGTTGTGCATAATACCTTGTGGAGCTGGTTCCACACCACGGAAGCGTTTGTGGACAATCGGTAATGCGTCAGGTATGAAAAGGAAAAGATAAGGTTGTTCTTCCGCGAGGATCTCCTGGATGCGATTGTAATAGAGTTTTCTCTTTTTCTGGTCAAAAGTGCTGCGCCCTTTCTCTATAAGTTCATCCACCTCTCTGTTTCGAAAGGAAATGAAATTAAGTTCGTATGGTCCGGTTTTACTTGAGTGCCACACATCAAAAAGATCAGGGTCAGGTGGTATTGTCCAGCCCAGTATGACGGCGTCGAATTTTCTCTTCCCAATAAAGTCGTTCACCAATGCGGCCCACTCAAGAACTCTTATCTTTACTGCAATGCCCACCTCACCAAGGCGTTTCTGAATTATTTCTGCACATTTGATTCGGACCTCGTTTCCCTGGTTTGTTATTATTTCAAACTCAAAAGGCTTCCCATTTTTATCCAGAATACCGTCACCGTTTGTATCAACCCAACCTGCTTTTGCTAAGAGTTCTCTTGCTTTTGTTGGATCGTAAGGGTATCGTTTTACATCTGGATTGTATGCCCACATATCTGGTTTGTAAGGACCAGTTGCTTCGTGGCCCAAACCTAACAGAACTCCTTGAATTATCTCTTCTTTGTTTATAGCGTGAGCTATGGCCTGTCTAACAGTTCTGTCTTTGAAGAGAGGATTTTGAAGGTTATAGCCTAGGTATACGTATGAAGAAGACAGATATCGGTACTTGTTGAAATTTTTTCTAAAAAGATTGTTTTCGGTTTGTCTGCGATACTGGAGTGGAGTGAGGCCCATTTGGTCTATGCCATTTGCCCTCAGTTCAAGGAACATCGTTGCAGAATCGGGAATCACCCTCATTACGTATCCATCTATATACGGTCTACCCTCAAAGTAGTCTTTGTTTGAGGAAAGAACTATTTTCTGTCCTCCAACCCACTGCTTGAAGCAGTACGGTCCTGTTCCAATGGGATGTCTTGCCAGGGGGGATGTTGTTATATCTTTACCTTCTAGAAGATGTTTGGGTAAGATGGAAATGTTCCAGCTCATAAGGGCAGGTGCGAAGGGTTTTTCATAAGTCACACGGAATGTGTAGTCGTCTAACGCTTCAGCCCTCTTAACTTTTTGGAAATCACCTGCGTATGGAGTGGGTGTGGATGGATCTGTCAAAAGCTTGTATGTGAAAAGTGCGTCCTGGGCTGTTAAAGGATACCCATCGTGCCATCTTACGTTTTTTCTTAGGTGGAATGTTATCGTTAATCCATTCTTTGATATATTCCAGGATTCAGCTAGATCCCCTACAATATTGAGATTTTTGTCGTATTTGACAAGGCCGTTGTAAATGAGACCAGCGATTTGATGAGATGTGCTATCGGATGCCAGTATGGGGATAAGATTAGTAGCGTCTCCGAGTGAACCAACTACGATTAAATCACCGTATGCTGGTGAAAATTCAGTGACAATTTTTTCATTTTGGGTTTTTTCTGGAGCACCACATGAAATGGTGATTGAAAAAATAAGTAGCATAATGAAAAAGATGTGTTTTTTGTATGTTGATATTTCTGTGTTCACGCTTTGAAGAAACTTATTGCCGAAAGTCATATGGGGTTCTTTGCTTTTTTCCGGTTAAGAGATTTTTAATGTGTTTCTATATTAGATTAATCCTAATCTCAAAAGGTTTTTGATTTGACAATGCCTTTATTTTTTTATATAAGTTAGCACCAGTAAGAATTAGACTATGCGTTATTTTACGATTTCCATAATGATTTGCGGGTGCATAATTAGGCCACAAAATAGGGGGCCTGATGAGGCGCGATAGTGTTCTTTTTTAGAATATAAAGATCCGCCGTCAGGCCCTTCCTGGCGGCGGATCTTTTTAGGAGGTATGCCTATGTCATTCGATGTGATAGTCTATGACACAACACTACGAGATGGGACGCAGGGTGAATCCATCAGTTTTACTGCGGAAGAAAAACTGAGAATTGCGTGTTTTTTGGATGAACTTGGATTCCATTACATTGAAGGGGGTTGGCCAGGATCGAACCCAAAAGATGCCCGATTCTTCGAAATGGCAAAAACCGTCCATTTTAAGAACGCAAAATTAACAGCATTTGGAAGTACAAGAAGATCCGATTTGAGCGTGCATGATTGCCCCAATATAAGAGCTTTACTAGCTGCGGAAACTCCTACGGTTACCATTTTTGGAAAAACGTGGGATCTTCATGTAACAGAGGTCCTTAATGTTTCTTTAGACGAGAATATAAGGATGATTCGAGAAACGGTAACTTTTCTCAAGGACAGGGGAAAGGAAGTCATCTATGATGCAGAGCATTTTTTTGATGGGTTTAAAGAAAATCCTTCTTATGCTGAGAAAACTATCATAACCGCTTTGGAAGCTGGTGCGGATATGATTGTGCTGTGCGATACCAATGGTGGAAGTCTTCCCTATGAAGTGGAGGACATTGTGAGAAAGGTAAAAGAAATTGTTCCGTGCAAAAAACTTGGAATACACGCCCATAATGATGGAGGTCTGGCTGTTGCGAATACGTTAACTGCGGTACTTTGCGGCGCAAGTATGGTTCAGGGGACGGTTAATGGGTACGGAGAAAGGTGTGGTAATGCGGATATCATTTCAGTAATTGCTAATTTGCAGTTGAAAATGGGAAAACGATGTCTTTCAGATGATGCACTGTCGAAACTCACGAAATTGTCAAATTTCGTGAGTGACATTGCGAATGTACCACCACTGAACTCACGGCCTTTTGTGGGTAAGAGTGCTTTTGCGCATAAAGGTGGAGTTCATGTGAGTGCTATAATAAAGAACAGACGGGCATATGAACACATTGACCCCCGTTTGGTGGGTAACATGCAAAGGGTTATTGTTTCTGATCTTTCTGGTAAGAGCAACATTGAGTACAAAGCAAAGGAATTGGGTATTGATTTAGGATCCAATAGTGATTTGAGTAGAAAAATTGTGGAGGAAATTAAAAAGTTGGAAGACGAAGGTTTTTCTTTCGATGCTGCTGATGGTTCTCTTTCCTTGCTCGTTAAAAAACTGGCTGGTCAATTTAGAGAGCCTTTTACGTTGGAACGTTTCAGCGTGATTTCTTCAAAAACAGCCAACCACCCATCGCATGCTCAGGCTGTGATTAAAATTTCTGTTGGTGATGAGGAAGAATTAACCGCGGCGGAGGGGAATGGGCCAATAAATGCCCTGGACAATGCTTTGAGGAAAGCTCTTTTAAAATTCTATCCAAGACTGAAAGAGATGCATCTGACAGATTTTAAGGTTCGCATCGTTGAAGGGAGCGAGGGGACAGCTGCAAAGGTACAAGTATCTATTGAGTCACAGGATGGTGAAGAAACCTGGAGCACCATAGGGGTTTCTGAAAACATTATAGAGGCAAGTTGGTTTGCCTTGGTGGATAGTATACATTACAAATTGGAAAAAGATGAGCGGAAAAAGGTTTGAGTAGTTTCGCTTTGTTGTAAAATCGAATAATTTCTGGTACTGGTGATTCATGATAATTGCTATAAACAGTCAAAACCCACAGTTGCGTCTCATCAGAAAGGTTGTGGAATGCCTGAAGGCAGGGGGAATAATTATATATCCCACCGACACAGTATACGGACTAGGTTGTGATTTATTAAATAAGCGGGGTATAGAAAGAATATACGAAATCAAGAGAAAAAGTAAAAAGCAACCTCTGAGTTTTGTTTGTGCTGACCTTAAGCATCTGAGCCAGTATGCTATAGTTTCTGATTTTGCCTACAGGGTTATGCGCCGATATTTACCAGGTCCGTACACTTTTATTTTGCCCGCCTCTCGGTTGGTTCCCAAGATTATTTTACCAAAGAGACAAACTACGGGAATTCGGGTTCCTGATCATCAGATATGCCTTGCAATTGTTCGTGAATTGGGACGTCCGATAATCAGTACGAGTGTAAAAAATGAAGAAGGGGAGTTAATGAATGATCCGATATTGGTTCATGACAGATTCAAACACCATGTAGACTTGGTCATTGATGGCGGGATAATTCCAGCTCAACCATCAACGGTAATTAGCCTTATCGATGATACAGTAGAAGTGGTTAGGATTGGAAAGGGTGATGTGAGGTCGTTTTTGTAAAATGTGTGAGGGAATAATCTGGCTATGAAAAAAGTAATGCTGATAAACGCTGTGCATCCAGAGCAGAAAAGAATGGCTATTGTTGAGAATGGAAGGCTTGTAGAATACAATGTTCAGATGTCTGTTCGAGAAAATATAACGGGTAACATTTACAAAGGTATTGTTATGAAAGTTGAAAAAGGGCTGCACGCAGCTTTTGTTAACTATGGTGGAAGGAAAGATGGTTTTTTGCCCCTCAAGGATGTTAGTCCAGAGTATTTTCGTGTTGTTGGTGAAGGTTCTGAAGATGGGAGACGTTACCATACTCTGCTCAGACCAGGACAGGAAGTGTTAGTTCAGGTTTTAAGAGACGTTGGTGAGAAAAAAGGGGCTCTTCTTACAACGTATATTTCTCTTCCCGGAAGATATCTAGTTTTACTTCCAAACAAATCAAGTGCTGGGATTTCCCGTAAGATCGAAGGAGAGGAAGATCGACGCAGATTGAGAGAAATAATGAGCCAAATTAATTTGGAAGAGGGGATGGGGTTTATTGTACGAACGGCGGGAATCAGCCGCACAAAACAGGAATTGCTTAGAGATTACCAACACCTGTATCGTTTATGGAAGCAAATACAGAAATTGGCTAGGGAATTACCCGCTCCAGCTCTTATATATCAGGAAAGTGATTTTGGCATCAGATCTTTACGTGATTACTATACAAGTGACATCGAGGCAATCTGGGTTGATGATATTGAAACTTTTCGTAAGATGAGAGAGTATTTGAGGATTGTTTCACCCCGTAACCAGAATATAATCAAGCTGTATGTGGAGAAGATTCCTATTTTCGATAAATACGAGATTGAGGAACAGGTTAATCAGATCTACCAGGAAAGGGTGAATCTAAGATCTGGGGGTTACATAGTTATAAAGCCGACGGAGGCAATGACAACTATAGACGTAAATTCTGGAAAGGCGTCCAACAAGAAAAATATTGAGGAGACAGCTTTTCGAACAAATTTGGAGGCAGCAGAGGAGATAGCAAGACAGCTTCGGCTTCGCGATATAGGTGGTTTGATTGCTATAGACTTTATTGATATGAAAGATAGGTATCACCGGCAAGAAGTGGAAAGGGCATTTAAAAGGGCCATTAGTTTGGACAGGGCCAGAATACAGATGTTAAAGATCTCTAAATTTGGGATACTAGAGTTGTCCCGTCAGAGAAGGCATTCAAATATTCAGGAGATATGTTTTGTTTCTTGTCCTCACTGCAAAGGAACTGGGTTACGCCCCACGGTGGAATATTTAGCTCTCGGGGTTTTCAGGAAAATTGAGTCAAAAGCCGTAACCGGTGAATATACTGCTCTTAAAGTTTCCCTTCCACTTGCCATTGCGGATTATCTTTTGAATAATAAGCGGAGCGAATTGCTTGGGCTTGAAGCTGAATATGGAATGTCAATTCGAATCTCTGGAAACCTGGATTTATCCTGGGATGAGGTGCGTATAGAATGCATAGAAAGAGATGGGTTGATGCTCAATGATGGTGATTTAAGCGACATGGGTTTAGCTGGAGTTCAAAGTGACTTTGATTTGTGGAACACAGAAACAGAGTGTGGGCGATTGGCGGATGCGTTTGAGGTAACACACGAAAGTAAGCATAACAAGAAACATCCACGGAGGATGGAAAGGGGATCTACCTTACATAGTGATACAAATTCCGCTTACCAAGTTGTGTGTTCTTTCCCTGGACAGGATGACTTCGTGCCGGAGGACATGGATTATTATGTCTCCCAAGACAATGCGAAATCAGAATGTAAAGAGTTACCCCACGAATCAGAATGTGGAGATCTACCCACCACAGAGTCTGTAGTTACAGCATCTAAAAGTCCGGATAGGAAAGGGCGGAAGAGAAGGACTTTAGATAAGTGGGAAGGATCTCCTACAAAAGTGTAATCCCAACTTTTTATGTTCCTAGAGTACGAGATCTAAGTGTTGCTGCTTCCACTGCAGCCATCAGCGCTGCCCGAATTCCTTTCTCTTCCATTGCTCTGATACCAGCAATGGTGGTTCCACCTGGGGAGGTGACCATATCTTTCAGCTGACCTGTGTGGTAGTTTCCTTTTAATACCATGCGAGCTGCACCGAGTAGTGTTTGCGCCGCGAGTTTAACGGCGACATCTCTGGGAAGTCCCATCTGGACGCCTCCATCGGACAGGGCTTCGACGATAATAAAGCAATAAGCAGGTCCACTACCACTCAATCCGGTTACTGCATCCATTAGTTCCTCTTTTACAAGCACTGTTTCCCCGACTGCATCGAAAATGTAACGTGCAATGGCAAGATCGTCTGCGGTGGCATTTTCACCTGCAGATAGTGCTGTCATTCCTTCACCTACCACGAGAGGTGTATTGGGCATTGTCCTTATTATGCGCGTTTTTTTTCCCAGTTTTGATTCAATGAATCCAATCTTGATCCCAGCAGCAATGGAGATGATGAGCTTCGTTTCGTCAACGACGTCCGAGATTTCATCAAGAACTTCACCCATATTTTGGGGTTTTACCGCTAAAATGGAGATGGACGTTTCCCTGACCCCCTGACGATTATCCTTCGTTGTTCTTACACCAAATTTACTCTCTAATTCTGAAAGACGTACCTCGTCAATGTCTGTTACGTAGATGTTTGTAGCTGAAATGACGTTTTTGGAGAGCAATCCTTCAATTAGGGCACTGCCCATCTTTCCACCGCCAATAACACAAATTTTTTTGTCTGATAACATAGGTTTCACCTCCCAGTTTTTTTAATTAATTCATCAAGTGTAAGCAAGGTGTCAATGATAATTTTTGTGATTGGAGATTGCGAGATTTCCCTCAAATATGTTAGGACAGATACAAATTTCGGAGGGTCAACAAATGATAGAAAAGAGGAATGTAAAGGGAATTGAGCTTGCGTGCTGGAGAAACAGAGATGAGTGGAAAGAAGGAGATAATTTTGTGGTGTTTATTCACGGATCTGGAGGCAATCACACAAATTGGTATTACCAGTATACAGCTTTCGGCTCGCAGGTAAACGTCGCGGTTCTTGAGCTCCCAGGCCATGGAAGTTCTCAGGGCAGTGGTGAGTCAACTGTAGAGGCCTACGTTGATTGGGTTAGAGCTGCTCTGGAAACCTTTGAGATTAAGAAACCTGTACTTGTAGGGCACTCTCTCGGAGCGGCGATTGCATTGACCTATGCCATAAAGTACGGCGGAGATCTGGTGGGCATTGTGCCTGTGGGTGGTGGTGTGAAGATGCCCGTCAACCCTGAGATTCTCGAGGGATTGCTCAAGGATCCAAGACCTATTTTTGAATTTGTTGCAAAGATCTCCGTGTCTAAAAAGAATCGCGAGCGTTTTTTTGAATCTCTACTCAACGATTTCTTAAAGGTACCACCCATGATTTTTCGTGGAGATCTCATCGCGTGTAATAGGCTCGATATATCGGAAGCTGTAAAAAAGATAAATGTGGCGTCGCTAATAGTGTGTGGAGCTGAGGACAAGATGACGTCTCCTAAGCTATCTGAAGAACTAAAGGCTTCCATTCCAGGTAGCAGACTTGTTATTATAGAGGATGCTGGTCATTTTGTTATGATGGAACAAGCGCAAAAGTTCAACGAAGTTTTAGGTCAATTCATTGAGGAGCTTACCCAATGATTGCTATGAAAAACCTTCTTCTCGCTTTTTCGAAAGTACTCGATATAGTATTCACCCTTTTTATGTGGATCATAATTTTTAGGGCGGTTATATCTTGGGTGAATCCTGATCCATATAATCCATTTGTTCAATTCCTCTACAGGACTACGGAACCTGTCCTTGGCCCAATAAGGCGGGTTATGCCCTTTAGAGGGACAGGCATAGATCTATCACCTCTTGTTGCCATTTTACTCATTTATTTCTTGCAGACCTTTCTGGTGAGAACGTTAACACAGCTTGCTTTAGATGGCATGTAGGATGAAAACAAAAAAATTAGAAAAGAGTGTAACATTTAATGTAAAGGTTGTTCCTCGCTCCTCGCAAACGGAAATAGTAGGTTTCTTCGATGGTGAATTGAAAGTAAAAGTAAAGTCTCCTCCCGTTGATGGACGTGCAAATGGTGAAGTTATTTCTCTCATTGCTTCAAGTTTAGGTGTCAAGACTGAAGATGTCACAATTATAAAGGGAGAATCCGCCTCTAGAAAGGTCATCCGTGTTAAAGGTGTGGAAGGTGAAGGTCTTATAAATATTTTCAAGCATAAATTTCACCGGAAATATCAATCCTAGTTACAGTTGGTTAATTGACGATGAATGAAGTTCCCGTAAACAGGGAGAACGCTCAAATAGCTCGGGCTGCGGGAGTTGTAAGCGCCATCACAATGTTTAGTCGGATCCTTGGTTTTCTCCGGGACATGGTGGTTGCTTGTTTCTTTGGAGCGGGTTGGAAAACAGATGCTTTCTTTGTAGCTTTTAGAATACCGAATCTTTTACGCCGTCTTTTAGCGGAGGGTTCATTAACAGTTTCTTTTGTTCCCGTGTTTACGGAATATTTGAGAAATAGATCAACACGAGCGGCACTAGAACTGGCAGAAGTTGCATTCACCCTCCTTTCCATCATCCTTTTGATTGTGACTTTTCTGGGTGTTGTTTTTGCGCCCCAAATAGTGATCCTCATGGCGCCTGGATTCATGAACGTGTCCTCACAGTTCGAGCTGGCGGTCTCACTGACACGTTTTATGTTTCCTTACATCTTTTTCATATCACTTGTCGCACTATGTATGGGTGTACTGAATTCTTTTCGTCATTTTGCGGCTCCTGCTTTTTCCCCGGTTATCCTCAACGTTTCTATGATCTTGTGTGCCCTTTTTCTACGTGATTTTTTTGCCGAGCCCATCTTTGCACTTGCTATTGGTGTCATTATTGGAGGTTTCTTGCAACTTGCCATTCAGATTCCATTTCTCCTATTGAAAGGTGTAAACGTAAGACCAAATTTTACCTTCAATCATCCAGGTATTAAAAAGATTGGAAAGATGATGCTTCCTGCTGTGTTTGGAGCTGCTATCTATCAGATAAATGTTTTTGTCGGTACGATACTTGCCTCCCTGTTGCCAAAAGGTAGTGTGTCTTACCTTTATTATGCCGATAGAGTTGTGGAACTGCCCCTAGGAGTTTTCGCCATAGCTGTGGGGACTGCTGTGTTGCCTAGTTTTTCTACTCAGGTAGCACGGGGAAGCATTGAAGAAATGAAAATGACCATCTCTTTTTCGTTGAGATTGATAATGTATATAGCTATCCCTGCAACTGTGGCCATGATTTTACTCCGGGAACCAATTATTAGTGCTCTTTTTGAACGTGGAGCTTTCGATAGAATATCAACAACAAGAACGGCAGAAGCACTTTTGTTCTATTCACTTGGTCTCTGGGCGTTTTCTTCAATCAGGGTAATTACATCGGCTTTTTATTCTTTACAAGATGCGAAGACTCCAATGAATGCGGCGATCATTGCTCTTGTGATAAACATTCTCTTCAGTGTTGTTTTGATGTATCCCATGAAGCATGGGGGGCTTGCACTTGCGACGTCCATTGCATCTGCGGTAAACGTGGTAATTCTAGGAGTTAAACTGAGGGTAAAAATAGGCAGCTATCTTGATAATGCGTTCTGGTTCTCTATTTTGAAAATAGTACTTTCTTCTTCAGTAATGGGTGTTTCGCTTGTTCTTTTTGATTATCTGATACCCTGGAAGGGATGTTTATCGGTGTATCAGAAGATCTTTTACCTTTTTGGCTGTACCTTTTTGGGCTTGTTTGTTTTCATTGGTTCATCTTTGATTTTGAAGTGCCAAGAGATATCCATGATGATTGATTCACTTAAAACAAGAACTAAGACGATATAGTAGAAGTTGACTTCCAGAAATTATGATGATACGCAATCTATTAAGAATTCCAAGCGGGGAGATTAAATCATGCTGGACATGAAGTTTATCCGCCAAAATGTAGATTTTGTCCGTAGAAAGATGCTGGAGAGAGGGCTCGATATTGATCTTAATCCTTTTCTTACATTGGACAAGAGGAGGAGGGATATACTTCTTGAAGTTGAGCAGTTGCGAAATGAGAGAAATACGGTTTCCCGGGAGATAGGTGAAAAGAAAAAAAGAGGAGAATTTGTTGATGAGTTAATTGAGAGAATGAGTGCCGTTTCTGGGAGGATCCAGGAGCTTGATGAAGAATTGGAGAAGGTGGAAAGTGAATTGCAGGCCATTTTGATGATGATACCTAACATCCCTCATGAATCGGTGGTGTACGGTATCAATTCGGAAGATAATCCTGTTGTTCGTCATTGGGGTGAATTACCGTCTTTTAATTTTAACCCAAGACCTCATTGGGATATTGGGGAAGACCTGGGAATATTAGATTTCGCTCGGGGTGCAAAATTAGCGGGGGCAAGGTTTACTGTTTACAGGGGTTTGGGGGCTTCACTGGAAAGAGCGCTAATAAATTTTATGCTCGATCTTCACATATACCAGCACGGTTATACAGAAGTCTTGACACCATTCATGGTCAACAGGGATTGTATGATTGGAACTGGTCAGCTTCCTAAATTTGAGGAAGATCTGTTTCACCTCGAGAAAGTGGATTATTTTTTGATACCTACTGCGGAAGTTCCTGTTACCAATCTTCACAGAAACGAGATATTGAATGAAAAGGATTTACCCATTTACTATGTGTCTTATTCCCCGTGCTTTCGGGCAGAGGCGGGGTCTTACGGAAAGGATACAAGGGGTCTGATCAGACAGCATCAGTTTAACAAGGTGGAGCTAGTCAAATTTACAAAGCCAGAAGATTCATACGACGAGTTGGAAAAACTCACTGACAATGCCGAGGAGGTTTTGAGGCTTTTAAAACTTCCCTATCGAACCGTGTCGCTTTGTACAGGAGATCTGGGATTTTCAGCAGCTAAAACATACGATATAGAGGTATGGCTGCCAAGTCAAAACGCTTACAGAGAGATTTCCTCATGCAGCAATTTTGAAGATTTCCAGGCGAGGAGAGCGTCTATTCGCTTCCGGAGGGAGGGGACAAAAAAAGTGGAATTTGTCCACACGCTGAATGGTTCGGGTTTGGCAGTTGGCAGAACCGTGGCTGCCATTCTCGAGAACTATCAACAAGCCGATGGCAGTGTAGTAATTCCAGATGTTTTGAGGTCGTATATGAAGGGGGTTGACAGGATAACACCGATGGGTTAAAAGTTATTGTTGGAGGGATGGCCGAGTGGTCCAAGGCGGCGGTCTTGAAAACCGTTGACCGAAAGGTCCGCGGGTTCGAATCCTGCTCCCTCCGCCAGAGATGAAAAATTAAGGAGAGATGGCTGAGAGGCCGAAAGCGATCGCCTGCTAAGCGATTGTACGCCCTAAAAGGTGTACCGCGGGTTCGAATCCCGCTCTCTCCGCCATGGAATATTAGGCGCCCGTAGCTCAGCTGGATAGAGTATCAGACTACGAATCTGAGGGTCGCACGTTCAAATCGTGCCGGGCGCATCAGTATAAAGCGGGTTGGATGTGAGATCCAACCCTGACATAATAGTTGGCATGTCGAGGCCTCATAGTACAGAGAAAAACATAGAGCAGGAGATTGCTTCACTCCTAGATATAAAATACGAAGCTCTCTTTCTGCAGCATCTGATCTTAGATGGACCAGTTGAGAGATATCCCCAAATTGAGGCCGCATTTGATCAGTTGGTCGATAGATTTTACGAGGAAAATAGATCTCTAATTACCCCGGCACAGTATGAAGCTGCCAAGAACTCAATAGAGTATTTCATATTCTATGTAGATCAACTAATTGCGTTTTACAAAGAATCAGGTTTGTGAATGTATCCAAAACTTAGGTCTCTTTTATTTTGTGTTTTTTCAGTTTCTAGCTCCGCCTCTCTATCGAAAGAACCGGTTCGATATTGCCGGTCACTGTCGAAATACACAGGATAGTGTTTTTTAAACATCATTATAATTTTTTCATATGGCACATCAGTGTAGGGGCCATGATCAAAAATGTATTCCATGTGTCTCCGTCCTTCCTTGTCAAAAGGATGAAAGATTGCGTCTTCTTCACCGTTAAAGTCTAATGGTTTAACCTTAAACTTTTCGCATAGGGAAAGATTGAACGTTGGTGTGACCTTAATCCACCGGTTGTTTATGTAAAATTCCGAATATCCATGGAAATAAAAAACATCCGTCTTCATAAGACGACGTAGCCTCTCCGTTGTTAGATGGTTTCTTACATCAGCAAAGCGAAGTCTGGTGGGTATGCCCTGTGATCGCGCCGCTGCAGTTAACACAATTGCCTTGGCAACGCAGTATCCATAACCTTTTCCGATAATTGTACTTGCTCTGAAAGCTTCCTTCGAAAATTCGATTCTATAAGGATCATATATTATCTTGTCTCGCACTGCATAGAAGAGTTTTACTGCTTTTTCCTTAATGGACATGGAATTTTCAACTGCATTTCTAGCGAAAGAAGTTACTATTGGGGAATCACTGTCAATGAAGTACGTTGGTTTTAGATAGTCATCAAAGTCGACACTGTTTGGTATTTCAGACATGCCCCCTCCTTATTTAAATTTCGAGGTAGCGTTCAACCTTTTATACAATTTTACTGTTATAAACAAGTTGATTTTTGATCTCTTTGCGAATACGATGTTTCTATGGAAATGAGAGTATCACGTTTGGTGGTTTTGATAACGGTTGTTCTTCTTTTGTTGTATGCTTTTCCCGCTGTGTCCGAAAACTTTCCAAAACCCCGGGGTGCGGTAAATGACTTTGCAGGAATTATACCTGCAGATGTCGAAGCGAAGATGGAGCTTCTAGCCAGGGAGGTGTGGTACAAAACGGGAACGGCCATTGTAGTAGCTACTGTGCCCACGATCGGAGATGAGGAGATCAATGATTATGTAAATAAACTTTATTCAACCTGGGGCATTGGTAAAAAAGGAGAGGATAAAGGGATATTGATTTTTGTAACGTTAAAAGAGAGAAAGTTACGCATAGAGACAGGTTACGGCGTGGAGGGGATCCTGCCGGATGGTATGGTAGGAGAAATTAGGGACAAATATATGATCCCGTATTTAAGGAAAGGGGATTACGGTACTGGTCTTTGGAATGGTATGGTTGCAATCGCAGATATAGTCGTAAAGGCATCAGGTAAAAGTCTGTCTGGCGATTATAGACACGCACCCCAAAACAGAGGTGTTAATAAGAAAATATCGGAGCGAGGGTGGAATCCCTGGACAACGCTATTAGTTTTGTTTATTCTGTATATCATTTTCGGGACTCGCAGCGGGCGCCGCGTCCTGCCGTGGTTGATTATAGCAAGTTTGGGAAGTGGGCGTCATTATCAAGGTGGGTTCGACAGTGGTTTTGAAGGATTCAGTGGAGGGTTTGGTGGTTTTGGTGGGGGTATGAGTGGTGGCGGAGGAGCAGGAGGGGATTTCTGATGGGGATATTCAAACGTTACCCGGATAAACCAGAGGACATTTTTGAGGATTTAGTAGGAGATTACAAGAAAGTTTTTCGAGAAAATCTAGAAGGTATATATCTTTTTGGTAGCGGTGCCCGGGGAGATTACTTTCCCGGTAAGTCAGATCTGAACTTTCTAATTTTAGTGAAGGAAAATGCGCTTGCGGATCTAGAAAAAACTTTTGATGTTGTGAAGAAATGGAAAAAACGACGCGTTTCTGTGCCATATATTCTTACTAAGGGATTTATAGAGAAGTCTCTTGATACCTATCCCATAGAGTTTCTTGAGATGAAGCTTCATCATGTCTGCGTTTATGGTGATGACGCGCTTGAGGCATTAAAAATTGAACCTTATCACGTTCGCCTTCAGCTGGAAAGAGAACTGCGGGGGAAAATAGTGCTCTTGAGAAGGGGCTTTTTAGAAGTGGAGGGTGCAGAGAGGGGATTGATCCATCTATTTAAGATTTCTGTGCCGGCTTTTTTAACCTATTTTGTTTCACTTCTCTACTTGAAGAACATTAGCGTACCGAAAGAAAGGGAAAAACTTATAGCAAAAGTCGAGGAGCATTTCAGGTTAAGGGGTGATGTTTTTTCTAAATGCCTGAGGATTAAGGACGGAAATTACAAGCTAGAAAAGCAGAGCTTACTTGCTCTTTTTAACGATTATGTAAGAGAGATCGAAAGATTCATCTCAATTGTCGATGAGATCCGTGTTTAATTTCATAGGAGGTTTCAGATACCCATGGGAAGGAGAATACTGTTAGGATTATTAGCGACCGTTTTGATTTTGGGGATTGCACTTTTTGTGTATGCCAGAGGTGTGTACAACAATTTTGTCGCACTTGATGAGGCTGTTAAGAGTTCGTGGGCACAGGTGGAAAATCAGCTTCAGAGACGTTATGACCTTATTCCCAATCTGGTGGAAACGGTAAAAGGTTACGCAAAGCATGAGAGGGAGGTTCTTATAGAGGTAACTAATGCCCGTGCACGTGTGGGAAGTGCAAGGACCGTAGAGGAGAAGATCCAAGCAAATAACGAACTTTCATCCGCACTGAGTCGTTTGCTCGTTGTGGTAGAACGTTATCCTGATCTTAAAGCGAACGCCAATTTTATTCGTTTGCAGGATGAGCTTGCTGGCACGGAAAATAGAATCGCTGTGGAAAGGAGAAGGTACAACGAGGCAGTGCGTAATTATAACGTTGCGATACGTAGTTTTCCCGCTAACGTTTTGGCTGGTATTTTTGGTTTTGAAAAAGCAGCTTTTTTCGAAGCACCAGCCGCAGCGAAAGGTGCCCCACAGGTAAAGTTTTAACTGTGGTCTGGATTTAGAGTTGGGAGTATCGTCTGTTTTAAGGTATATGCTCAAATTTTAGTTTTTTCTGATTACCGGTTTGTGGTAGGGTAACAAAAAAAAGGGGGGGGTATTCAATGAGGCGATTTAAAATCATGTTGAGTGTTTTTTTGGTGGTTTTATTGACGTTTCCTGTTCATTTATTTGCTCAAGTGAAATCGGCATCGGGGTATGTGAGTATGGTTCAGGGGGACGTTTCCTTGGAAAGGGACGGAAAGATCATCAAGCCAACCGTTAGGCTCCCTCTACAGGTGGGGGATGTGATAGCAACTAAAAAAGGAGCAAAAATACAATTGACCCTAAATGATGACAGCGTGATTACTATTAATGAAAATACAAGGTTTGAGATTCGCCAGTTTATCATAGAGGGTAACAAGAGAACGGGGAGGTTTGGTCTAGCTGTGGGTAGTTTAGTTTCCGATGTGAAGAAGTACATAGGCGGCGATAATGTATTTGAAATCCACGGTCCGCAGGCTGTAGCAGGTGTTCGAGGTACGGTATTTGTGGTTACTGTGGTAATCGGGGCCAATGGTATCCCAACAATGACAGTCTCCGTGGTTTCTGGTTTAGTGTCCGTGGCCAGTGCAGCAGGTAGCGTGATTATAGGTGCTGGTCAAATGGCTACAGTTGTGGGTGCTGGTATGCCTAGTGTTTCGGCTGCAGCAGTTACTGGTGCAGCTGCTGTGACTACCCCGGTTGAAACAGCAGCTACTGGTGCAGCTGCTGCTGCAACTCCAGCGGAAGCGGCTGCTGCGGGAGCTGGGGTGACGGCAGGCACGGCCACTGTAGGTGGGGTAGGTGTCGGAACAATTGCAGTGGGTACTGTAGCAGCTGCCGCCGTGATTGCGGGAGTTGCCGAGGCGACAAGCGGAGGGACTTCAACTGCCCATCATTAAAATTTAATCGAGGTAGCTGTGATGAACCCCGGTACTGATTGAGGTATCGGGGTTTGTTTTTTAGAAATCTACATTGAAACGATTACTTGACCCCAAAGTTTGATAATGTTAGTTTCAGACTGCTACGATGGAGGTTTTTAACAATGGCAGTTACTGTAAAAAAGTTAGGTGAGGCCACGGTAGTATCCCCGATTGGAAGGTTGGATACAATTTCTGCACCCGATTTTGGTAGGATTCTTGATCAGGTTATTGCAGGTGGAGAAAAGAGGATAATTGTGGATTTTAAAAATGTGGAATACATAAGTAGCGCAGGTCTTCAGAGCATTCTTGCAGCTGCAAAGAAGTTAGAAACTTCAGGTGGTCAGTTGGATCTTGCTTCGTTGAAAGGGTCTGTTTTGGAGGTTTTTGAAATTTCAGGATTTACCTCTATCTTCAAAATCTACGACTCTGTTGATGTTGCTTTGAAAGATGTTTAACGGGTTGCTATCATGAAATACTTGATGGTTAATTATCCTGCTTCTATGGATTGTCTTGAAAATTTGATGAATGTCATATCATCGTGGTTAGTGGAAAACGGAATTAACCAAGATGGGGTATACAGGGTACAACTTGCTGTTGAGGAAGCAGTTGTCAACGTAATTAGGCATGCATATAAAGAAAGTAAAGGAGAAGTTGAGTTAAGGGCAAAACTCGAGGATGATGACCGTGTTATTATAGAAATCATTGATATGGGAGTCCCCTTTGACGTCTGTTCACTACCTGATCCCGACTTGAGTTGTAAAAAGATATCTGAGAGAAAAACAGGAGGGTTGGGTGTCCTCTTGATGAGAAGAATGGCCGAGAGCTTGAGTTATAGAAGAAAGGGCAATAAGAATATACTAACGTTGACCCTCAATCTTCGGAAGAAGTGTAATTTTCGCTCTGATGATATTTTTGCGGAAGTATGAAGAGAGATGATATTTTCCAGAAGGTCAGAGTTGAACGATATCTTAGAGCATCAGTGCTCAACGATGTTGTAGAGTTAGAAAAGAGGGTATGGAAAAAAGAGGGCTACCGTGAGGTTAATGCCCCCATGCTCTACTTTGAACTTGCGTATCTCACCAATGGATTAGTGCTCACCGCCTTTGACGAGGGTATTTACTCGCCGGAAGAGAGAAAGGCTATGGCTGCGGAAGATCCATGGTATGAAGGTGATAAACCAATTGGCTTTTTAGCGGCGTTTGCGGACTTCGACGAAAATGGTCCTTTCTGGTATGGTGCGAGGATGGGCGTTGATGAGCGTTATCAGGATAAAAATGTAGGAGAGATTATACTTCATCATTTTTACGACTGTGCAGTTGAAAGGAAGATACCTAGGGTGCGTTGGACTTATGATCCCTTGCAGTCGAAAAATGGATACATCTATCTGAGAAGAATGGGAGCTCTTGTGAGGGAAATAGGATTTGACTATTACAGTGCTGTGTTTACTAATGATCATTTCAATAGGGGTATCTCCACAGACCGTTTCGTTGTGGAATGGTACATTAACTCAAGGCGAGTCCGATCGCGTATGGTAGATGGAATTGTACCCCAATTCGATTACTCGCTTCTTGTTCCGGAACGAGTAGTTAATGAGATTATAATCGATGATAAGGGCCTTGAACTTCATGGTGGAAAATTCATCTTCAATTTGGAGAAAACACCAATTTTTGTTGAAATCCCCTTTGCACAAGAAAAATTGCTAAAATACAATAGGGAGCAGGCTCAGAGTATCCGTAACAAGTGTCGAGCACTTTTTATGCACTACCTTGCACGGTGTTATATTGTGACTGATTTTGTCCTATTGAAGGATGAAAGTGGGAGGAGGAGAGCATTCTACCGTCTTGACAGTGACAAGGCATGGGAGGACCTCATTTCTTGAAGTTTCCCGTGATAAAAATTCAGACTAAATTATTCCTAGTTTTTCTTGGTGTTTCTCTACTACCCCTCATAATTTTTGGTTATATCACCCAAAGAGAAATCAACGTAATAAGTGGTTATGCCGTTAAAGCCAGTAAATCGTTGGGCTACAGCGCAGCTAATGATAGTGTAGCAGCATTGGAAAATCTGGGCGTGGAAATTGTACGCCAAAAAGCGCGAGATGTGGCTCTTCAATGTAAAATTTTTTTAGATTACCACCCCAACATGACAATTTTTGATCTTCAAAAAAATTACGTATTCAATAAGATCGCTGTTCAGCCCGTAGGAAATACGGGCTATACAATTGTATATGAGAAGAGAACGGGGATTATGCGCTTTCACCCCAACAGGAGACTCCGAAACTTTGATATGCATAAGTGGAAGGATCTGTTGCCCGAATTCTGGACACTTTTTGAGAAGAGTTTGAGTGGTAATCCAGGTGGTGGGTACTACAACTGGAAGGATGCAGATGGTGTAATTAGGAGAAAATACATGTATATGACACCGATAGAGGGCACACCTTTTATGGTTGCAGCCACCACTTACATAGATGAATTTTCAATACCTGCTCAAGAAACGCGTGCTCGAATAGCAAAAGCGACAAGTGACATCAGCGATGAGGTGAATAAAACGGTAAACACTATAAAAACGAATTTTACAGTGCTTTTCTTTATAATGGTTCTCACCGTTTTCTACACTTCTTTATTTCTCTCTCGCATGATTACAAATCCCATCCTCTCTCTTATAAAAGGTTCCAAAGCGATCGGTCAGGGAGATATGAATTACAGGGTCTTTGTGCGAACTGGTGACGAACTCGAAGAACTGGCCAATTCATTCAATAAAATGGCCTCTGACCTTAGGCAGTATCTGGATTATATCAGAACTACAACTGCGGAAAGAGAAAAACTCCAAAAGGAGTTAGAAATTGCTCGGAATCTTCAGCAGAGACTGTTGCCCCATTATGCTCCCTCAATCAGAGGGTTGGAAATTGCAGCTCACAACATCCCTGCTCAGGAAGTTGGAGGGGATTTTTACGACTTTATACCTGTTGATATCAACAGTTGGGGTTTTGTAATAGCAGATGTTTCAGGTAAGGGTATGCCCGCGGCTATATTTATGGGGTTATCCCGAACGATAATCAGGGCCAGTACCACTGGGTGCCGATCTTTGGCTGCAGCTATTAAACAGGCTAACGAACTGATATGCCGGGATTCGACATCAGGTATGTTCGTAACACTTTTTTATGCGGTTTACGATGAGGACAACCGTCGTCTAAGATACGTTAATGCTGGTCATATACCACCTTTCCTCCTTCGTTCTTCGTCAGGTGAAATAGTTACTCTGAACGCGCGTGGCATAGCCCTTGGGGTTATACATGGCATTGACCTTCAAGAGGAAGAAATTTATTTGGAAAAGGGAGATGTGATAGTCTGCTTTACAGATGGGGTTACAGACGCAATAAACGAACAGAATGAACCTTTTGGTTCTCAGAGGTTAGTTGAAATTGTTGAGGCGAACATAAATGCTGATGCAAATACCATTGTTAAGGTTATCGAGAGTGCAGTGCTAGAGTTTGTGGGTCACCACCGGCAATTTGACGATATAACTTTGATGGTGATAAAAGCGGTTTAATCAGAGACAAAAAAGGAGATTTTTTCTTAGCACACGCCCGGGAAGATTGCCTGTGTGTTCTCCTTCATAAATTACGGGGATGCCATTTACTATAACATAAGGAATACCTTCCGGATAGCAATGAGGGTTCGTCCACGTTGCCCTATCGATTACTCGATCAGGATCAAAGATCACGATGTCGGCAAAGTACCCTTCCTTTAAGCATCCTCTCCCGTAAAGGCCAAATTTTCTCGCAGTGATGGAAGTCATTTTTTCAACTGCTTGCTCTAGGGTTAGTACCTTTTCCTCTCTTACATACTTTCCAAGAATGCGTGGAAAAGTGCCGTAAGAGCGGGGATGGGGTTTATCTTTGCCCAAAACGCCGTAGGGAGCCCTCGCCCAACCATCCGAACCGACAACCACAAGGGGATGCCGGATGATCCTTCTGAAATTGTCTTCGTTTAGGGAGAAATTGATCATCCATACCTGGTTTTCCTCATCAATGAGTAAATCCCTTACGAAGATGAAAGGTTCTTTATTTGATTCTTTTGCAGCTTGGGCTATGCTCTTCCCCACTAGATGTCTATTCCTTTTGCTTGCCACTGAAGAAATTATCACGTTTTCCCATGAACCTATCTTATCTTCTCCAGCTTTAAAAAATGATCGTAAGAGTCCCTCGTAGGCTGGATCTTTAAGGTGGGCTAAAAACTCTTGAACTGAACCTTGCTGAACTGATGGAGGCATCAGTGTGCTAAGGAGTGTTGATGTAGCAGTGTAAGGGTACCTGTCGGCGAGAACCTCCATACCTGAGGATTTTTCTTCGGAAATTCGTGATAAAACCCAGTGAATCTTAGACCAGTTTCGCGGATATGCCAATTTTAAATGGGAAATCTGAAGACTGACCATGCTTTCCCGGGCTATCTCAAAGGTTTCTTCGATGGCTTCGGTTAAGAAGTCTGATTCATTTCGTATATGGCTGCTGTAAACACCACCGAAGGCAGACACTTCTCTGCAGAGTTCAATAAGTTCTTGTTTGTCGGCGAAACAACCGGGTACATATATGAGACCTGAGGATAAGCCAAAAGCACCTTTATCCAAGCATTCCCTTAGGATTGACTTCATCTCCGACATTTCATCTTTGCTTGGAGGTCTTGCATAATTACCCATAACGCAAGATCTCAGGGTGCTGTGGCCTAGGAGAGTGGCGTAGTTTAAAGAAATACCCCTGAATTCCAGCAAGTCGAAAAATTCTTCCATTGTGCGCCAGGTAATTGTAACACCATATAGGTTGTCGCAATAGTGATGTTTTTCCTCAAAATTTCTGAACGAGAGGGGAAACAATGTAAATCCACAGTTACCCGCGATTTCTGTTGTAACCCCCTGGCGTATTTTGCTTTCGGCTCGAGGATTCACAATCAGTTCCACATCCGTATGACTGTGTGGGTCTATAAAGCCAGGTGCCACTACCATGTGACTAGCATCTATGACTAACTCCGCTTTGTACTCAGGGATATCCTTTTCAATTAGAACTATGCGATCGTGTTCGATGGCTATGTCTTTCGTTTGACCCTGGTTGCCAAGACCATCTATGACCAGACCGTTTTTGATAATTATTTGGTAATCTCGCTTCATAAATTAACCGTACCACACTGAAATTTCCTAGGCAAGATTTTAAGGGAAGCTATCCATGAATAATCCTTGAAATGCTCTGTGAATACGGATATCTATAAGTTTTGAAGTTTGTGAAAGGCGTGTGAGCTTTTAAAAAGATATGTTTTTTCTTATACTTGTGACTTTTTTTATCGTGTATAGCATTATGCACGTGTACTTTTATATCAATTTATCAAGAGTTTTTTCTCTGGAATTAAAAGTGAAATTTGCACTCCTACTTTTTTTATTTACAATGGTTGTATCCCCGTTATTACTCACTAAAGCAGGGCCCCTCTTTTCTGAAACTATATCAGTGCTTTTGTTATATATATGTTATGTTTGGATGGGATTCATCTTCTTGTATGTGTGTATGAATTTACCTTTAGAATTTTATCGAAGCCTCAGCAAATTAAAACGATGGAATTCTTTATGTAGAATGGAGATTTGCTCAAAAAGAAATACCTTTTTTATGACATTATTTTTTTCTCTTGTACTAACATTTTACGGATACATTGAGGCACGGAATCCTGTCATTGAGAGATTTGAGATAAGGGATTCAAAGGTAATGCATAATTTTTTCCGTATTGTACAAATTTCTGATCTTCACGCTGGCGTGATGACCGATAAAAAGAGATTAGAAAAAGTTTTTAATATGATAAGAGATAACAAACCGGATATTTTGGTAACAACGGGGGATTTTATAGACAGATACAGTAGTAAACTTGATGAATTCTGCAGCATGCTTGCTTCCTTCAATCCGCCGTACGGTAAGTACGCCGTTTTGGGCAATCATGAACTGTATGCTGGTATCGATGAATCAATTCGTTTTCTAAACGCATGTGGTTTTGAAGTACTTAGGGGATACGGTCGCGCCGTGAGTGATTGGTTTTATATTGCCGGTGTGGATGACAGAAGCATCGTGGAAGCAGGTTTGGCTACTGGTAAGACAGAAGATGAGCTTTTGATTGAAATTCCACCCAATAGTTATGCGGTTTTACTCAAACATAGACCTATTCCTGCTCCGTGTGGATCACGAAGCTTTAGTTTACAAATTTCAGGTCATACCCATGCTGGACAGATTTTTCCCTTCAATTTTGTTACGTCTCTCTTTTTTCCTCTGCATGCGGGAAATTATGAAGTTCAATGTGGGATGTTTCTTCACGTGAGCAGAGGTACAGGTACATGGGGACCACCTATAAGGTTATTTTCGACTCCTGAAATTTCAATTATTGACCTTTTACCGGAAGGAAATGATGCTTCAAAATAGATCTTTAAAGGAAGTGGTTATGTACACAGACGGTGCTTGCCTGGGTAATCCTGGTCGTGGTGGTTATGGTGTTGTGCTATTGTATGGTAAGTTTCGGAAGGAAATATCAGGTGGTTACCGCCTTACCACAAACAACAGGATGGAATTAATGGCTGTAATATCTGGACTAATGCAACTCAAAGAACCCTGCCGTGTCACGGTATATGTGGATTCCCAGTACGTTGTAAACGCGGTGAACAAAGGATGGGTCAAAAATTGGAAAAAAAATGGATGGAAGAGAAGTGGAAACAAAAAGGTGGCAAATGTGGACCTCTGGGAAAAACTCTTAAAACTATGTGAGAGGCATGAAGTTTCATTTGTGTGGTTAAAGGGACACGATGGAGATCCCCATAATGAGCGTTGTGATGAGCTGTCCAGAGAGGCAGCAATGAAAAACAACCTTCCAGAGGACCCGGGTTTTCTCGGGAATGTTGACTGAATCTTTGTTTGTGTTCGTTAGTTTGCTTCGCCTAGCCCCAGGAGGGAAACCACATAGTCGGCGATTGCGAGACTTGCAGTCAAACCAGGAGATTCAATACCGATAAGGTTAACGAATCCAGGAAGTCCTTTTTCTGTTTCCTCAGATATCAGGAAATCACGTATAGGGTCCCCCGGCCCCTGGAGTTTGGGTCGTATTCCACACATCTCCGGCTGGAGTGAATCCTCTCTGACATTCGGCAGGTAAGTGCTGATAGCTTTGTAGAAATCACTCCGTCGATTCTCATCTACGGAGTAGTCAATTGATTCTACGTATTGTACGTCCGGTCCAAAGCGAACACGTCCGTTTAGATCTACTGTGGCGTGAACGCCGAGACCTGCGTTAAGTTCGTGGGGTAGCGGGTAGATAAGATGGCTAATCTTTGGCGAAGGCGCTGCGGTGAAATAATTTCCTTTGCAGTACTTCAGTTTGTATTTGAGTACGTCAATATCCAATCCGGCGAGCATGGCTATCCTGTCAGAGTGAAGACCTGCGCTGTTTATTACAATGGGCGATTTGACTAGAAATTCATTGTTGTTCACTGACAGAACAAAACTGTTCCCCATTAAATCAACGTTTGTAACCTCTGAACGACATGCCAAAATGGCTCCTTCTTCTTCTGCGGACGCAAGTAACGAAAGCATGAATTTGTGAGAATCCACAATTCCGGTATCGGGTGAAAAAAGGGCAGCCACTGCTCTAACGTATGGTTCCATTAACGAAAGTTCCTTTCCTCCCACGTAGTAAATCTCACTTACACCATTTTCTTGAGCTTGTTTTTTGAGAATGTCCAATTTCTCTAATTCGTGAGAGTTTGTGGCTACGACCAGCTTACCCACCCGTCGGTGGGGTATCCTGTATTTTTGACACCATTCGTATAAAAGTTTCTTGCCTTTTACACAGAGTTTCGTCTTTAAAAAGTCAGAGGGGTAATAGAGACCTGCATGGATCACCTCGCTGTTGCGTGAGCTGGTCTCCATCCCTATTCGGGAATTTTTTTCAAGAATTACTATACGCTTTAATCTCCGGGCCAACCTCTGAGCAATGGCAAGACCAACGACACCTGCCCCTATGATAGCGGCGTTAAATTCGATCATGCTTCCTTAAAATGGGTCATAGGAGGTTTTCCTATCGCGTATACATTGAAGCCCAGACTGTGACAATATTCGTGGTCCAATATGTTTCGCCCATCAAAGATAAATGCCGGTTTACACATGTTTTCATAAATCCTTTTGAAGTCTAGGGTTCTGTATATATCCCATTCTGTCATTATAGCAATGGCATGTGCATCTTTTGCGGCTACATACGGATCCTCGGTAAATTCAACATGGCTTTTTTCTCCTAAGAGGTCCCTCTTCGCGTTTTCTAAAGCATAGGGGTCTGTTATAACCAATTGTGCTTGTTCCTCAATAAGTCTCCTAGCTATATACAATGCGGGACTTTCCCTTGTATCAGCTGTATTTGCTTTAAATGAAAAACCGAAGAGACAGATTCTTTTTCCTGCTATAGAATTAAACATAGCATTAAGCATGTTCGCTACAAATCTTTTCTGCTGAAATTCATTTATCCGGACAATACCTTCCCAGTAATCGGCCACCTCGTCCAAACCGTAGTATCTGCATAAGTAAACGAGATTGAGGATGTCCTTCTTAAAGCATGAGCCGCCGAACCCAACACTTGCGTTTAAGAATTTGTTCCCAATGCGGCTATCCATTCCTACCGCTTTTGCAACCATAGTTATATCTGCATCTGTTTTCTCGCAGATAGCCGAAACAGCATTAATAGATGATACCCTTTGAGCTAGAAAGGCGTTTGACACAAGTTTGGAGAGCTCACTACTCCAGGTGTCCATTGTAAGTATTTTTTCCTCAGGCACCCAGTGCCTGTATATTTCAACTATGGTGTTCTTCGCTTTCTCTCCACTCTCTGTTTTACGGTAACCGATGAGCACCCTATCAGGAAATTCCAAATCTCTTATCGCTGATCCTTCAGAGAGGAATTCAGGATTGGAAATGACGTCAAAGTGGATATTTCTATGATGGGAGTTCAAGATGCGTTCCATAGCAAGTGCTGTCTTTACAGGTACTGTGCTTTTTTCTACAACAATTTTCGACGTTGATGAATTTTCAAGTATCTCCCTAGCTGTTTTTTCCCAGAACTGGAGATCTGCTGCCATGCCAGCCCCTACACCATAAGTTTTTGTTGGTGTGTTTACACTTACGAATATAATGTCGTTATCCCTTATGGCCTGGGCTATATCTTTAGAAAAGAAGAGATTTCTGTTCCTTGTTTCTCTTATCAGATCTTCTAAACCCGGTTCGTATATAGGTAGTCTGTCGGAGTTCCAAGCTGCTATTTTTTGAGCATCGATATCAACCACGGTAACCCTGTATTCTGGGCATTTCTTGGCTATCACGGCCATTGTTGGACCACCTACGTGCCCAGCACCAATGCAAAGTATAGTCCTTTTCCACATGGATTTATACCCCTAAAACTTTTCTAAAATATTCTATTGTCAGTTTTAGACCTTCCTCAATGGGGATACGTGGTTCCCAGGTAAGTACATTTTTAGCTTTTGTGATATCTGGTTTTCTTTGTATGGGGTCGTCTGGAGGCAAGGGATGAAACTCGATCCGTGATCGGCTACCGGTTAGTTTGATTATAAGTTCTGCTAATTCCAAAATGGTAAATTCTCTGGGATTGCCCAGATTAATTGGCCCTGTTATCGCATCAGGTGTGTTCATCAAACGAACTAAGCCTTCGATCATGTCAGACACAAAGCAAAAGGATCTTGTTTGGTCTCCTTTGCCATATACGGTAAGGTTTTTACCCATTAGCGCCTGAACGATAAAATTGCTGACTACACGTCCATCGTTAAGTGCCATTCTCGGTCCGTATGTGTTGAAAATTCTTGCGATTTTTATTTTCACACCATTCTGACGCCAATAGTCCATCATCAAACATTCTGCTGCTCTTTTGCCTTCGTCGTAGCAACTTCTATTGCCTATTGGGTTGACTCGCCCCCAATATTCTTCGGGCTGTGGATGTACTTCGGGATCACCGTAAACTTCGGAGGTGGATGCAAGCAGAATCTTTGCTCGTACCCGTTTTGCTATGCCAAGGGTATTTATAGTGCCCATAACATTAGTCTTTATGGTTTTTATGGGGTTGTACTGATAGTGTATTGGGGATGCGGGGCACGCAAGATTGTAGATTTCGTCGACTTCAAGGTATATGGGGTGAACAATATCGTGCCGAATGAACTCAAAGCGAGGATGATGAAGTAGGTGTCTGATATTGTCTTTGCTACCTGTGAACAAATTATCGAGACAAAGGACTTCATGGCCTTCCGAAATGAGTTTATCGCACAGGTGTGAACCGAGAAACCCAGCTCCGCCTGTTATCAGAATTCTTTTCATTTTTGTGTTGTAGAAAGATTACATTTTGCTAAAAAGTTAGTGCATAATAGTGGAATGTTGAAAGGTTTGTCAAGCATCACAGATGGAAAAGAAGGTAGAAAAAAATAAAGAGGGTAAGCTCTACATTGTGGCTACGCCCATTGGAAATCTGGAGGATATAACTTTAAGGGCAATTAGAATTTTGAAAGAGGTTGACCTTGTTACTGCTGAAGATACGAGAAGAACCAAGATACTTTTTAATAGGTACGAAATTAGAACGCCTCTTATGAGTCTCCACTCCTACAATGAATATAGAATGGTTCCCCTAATTATCGAGAAACTTCTAAATGGCATGTCAGTAGCTTACTGTTGTGATGCTGGTACCCCTGGTATATCTGATCCTGGTTATCTTTTGATAAAGAAGGCGATCGAGAAAAATTTGCGGGTAGTTCCAGTTCCAGGGCCGTCGGCGATTATTACTGCAGTCTCAGTTTCAGGTTTGCCCATGTCGTCGTTCGCCTTTCTTGGCTTTTTACCCCAAAAGTCTAATAAACGGCGGGAGATATTGCAAAAATTCGTTGATGAACAGAGAACCTTAGTCTTTTTTGAATCCCCACGCAGGCTTAAAGTATGTCTGGAAGATATTAAAAAAATTTTGGGTAATAGGAGGGTGGTTATCTGCTTGGAATTGACGAAGATCCACGAGCGGTTTATCCGCGGATATTTGGAGGATGTGCTTTTAGAGGTGGGCGATTATCCCTTAAAAGGTGAAGTAACAGTGGTTGTTGAAGGGGCAAGTGAGAGGGAAAAAGTGTTTGATCCACAATTGGTGAAGAAAAAATTGGATGAATTGAGGAGCAGTACCACGCTTTCCCTTCGCGATTGTATTAAAAAAGTTGCAGAAGAATTGGGTATATCAAAAAAGGAGGTCTACAGGGTTGCTTTGATGAAGGATTTACCTTGAAATAAATTGGTTTCTTGTGGTAGGTGCATATTACACGTTTTTAGGGTCATGATGGGTATGGATGGGCCAAAAGCAGGAGATAAGATTTACGATTTGACAGAAATCATAGAGGAGGCACTTTCTGACAAGGAATTGGAGAGTAAAAAGACACGTATCGCAATTGTTAATTCCACGCTACAAGAGGAGATAGCACGCCGTGTGGAGGAAGTAACGGAAAGAATAGCCCGTGAGATGATCCCAGACATTGTTGAGCGCGTAATTCGGGAAGAAATCGAAAAACTTAAGCGATGAACCTTAATAAGTTCCGCTTTATTGTTCTCTTATTTGTTCTTCTCTTTGTCGGATGTTCCTTTAAGATTCATCATTATCTGGTCCCCGATTACGAGAAGAAACAAATCCGTTTGATAGCTGTTTTGCCGGTGGAGGCAGATTCATGTGATCCTGAACTGGCGGATTTATTGAGGAGAATGATTATAGACGCTCTGTACTTCAAAGGTTATCCAAAAATATCTATTCAAAGTACCGATGAAAAAGTGATTGCATCGAAGCCTGAAGATTTAAATCAGAGACAACTATTAGAACCACATATTGGTGTTGATGCGATTTTGCGAGCGAAACTCGTGGAGCTCTCCACAAAATTTAACTTCATTTTTGCAACAGTGAACATAAGAGTTGATCTCGAATTGTTCAGTACGCGAACAGGTGAATTGTTGTGGGGAACTTCTCTAAAGGAATCGGAGATAGTAATGGATGTTACACCTAGTAGACTTCGTTTAAAAACAGCCCAGTTTTATGAACTGTCGATCCAGACGATAGTTGAAAGGGCTATGAAAACTTTTCCTGAAGCATTTGGTATGGAGGAGGCGTAAATGTTCGAGGTTAGTAGAGCGGCCATTGCTGTTGTGTGTGTTTTTTTCTTGATGGTCACTAATGTACAGGCGGTGCCAACATCTACTCTTAGAATTAGTGGTGAGGCCCGTATTGGGTATCTCGATGGAGAAGTGAAAATTTTGCCTAAAGGAAGTGACTCATGGAGGGATTTAGAAAAAAGGGATCTGCTTAGAGATGGTGATGAGGTAAAACTCGGTAAGAATGCAAGACTTGAAATTGTTCTTGTGGACAATTCAAAAATCCGTTTTGCTGAAGGTACACGATTTAAATTGATTCAAGTCCCTAAAGAAGCGAGCGAGAATACGAGGGTGCACCTTTTAGTAGGTCGAACATGGGTAAATGTTCGTACTGCAGTTGGTGTAAAGAAAAAATTTGAAGTGGCTTGTGACAATGCTGTGGCTGGTATTCGTGGTACCGTATATAGGATGAATGTCCATGAAGACAAATCGGCGCTTATACGGGTTTACGAGGGAGAAGTCGCGGTTTGGGGAGCTTTTAGCCCTTTAGATGTTGATCGAACGGAAGAAATTTTTGGAAAAAAACCTACGCCTGTTGAAGGTCCAAAAAGAGTTCCGGGGCCTACTAGGATAACAATGGAAGAATGGACAGTGCTACTCAAAGCTATGCAGGAGGTATCTGTAAGTAGCGATGGAAAACCAGGAAAACCCCGCATTTTTACTGATCAGGAAGACCGGGACGATTGGGTAGAATGGAACAGGATGAGAGACCGAGAAAACAGGTGATGTTTAGAGATAAGTTAGTTCTGCTTTTGATAATGAATTTTTTGAGTGGCTGATGTGAATCTACCCAACTTGTTTACATTACTGCGTATTATATTTGTTCCAATTATTGTGATATTTCTGATTCAAGAATCCTATTGGAGTGCTTTTGTGTTTTTTGTTTTATCAGGTATTACGGATGGTTTGGACGGTTTTTTTGCCCGGATTCTGAATCAAAGAACCATAATTGGGGCGTATCTGGACCCAATCGCAGATAAGGCACTTGTCATGAGTTGTTTCATTACGCTCTCTGTAAAACATCTGATACCTGGATGGTTAAGTGTCATTGTGGTTAGTAGAGATTGTATTATCTTGGTGGGTATTTGCTTGCTTGCCCTGATGTCAGTGCCGCTTGAGATAAAACCTTCTTACATAAGCAAAGTAACAACTCTCGTTCAGTTGGCCACTATACTTTGGGTTCTCCTGGAGTTGAGCACGGGACACGGTGTTGTGCAAAAGGATGTAGCTCATATTTTATATGGGGTAACTGCTCTGCTGACTACAATCTCGGGACTTGATTATATTCGGAAAGGTATAAAGCTTGTAAACAGTAAAGAATAGAGCAAAGGTGAATCTTTTTGACTTGACAGAAGGAGATTTTGCTGTTAAAGGCTTTTAAAAGGTTATGCAGGCACGTAGCTCAGGGGGAGAGCGCCATCCTGACGCGGTGGATGTCCAGGGTTCAAATCCCTGCGTGCCTACCATTTTGAAGAAAAGGGCATCTGGAGTGGGGATGCCCTTATTTAATGATAGAAAGAGGTAATCACGTGTCGAAAATTAAAGTACGTTGGTCTGATGGTATGGAATGTACCTATGATGAGGGTATAACGATCAGTGATGCGATTACGAAGTGGAAACCGGAAATTATCAAGAATACTGTTGCTGCTAAATTGAATGGCTTTGCCGTAGATTTGTCCACGCCTATTAGTGAAGATGTGACGGTTGAGCCAATTGATATTCACTCGAGGGAAGGTTTGTTGATTTTACGTCATAGTACTTCCCATATTATGGCCCAAGCTGTCCAGGATCTTTTTTCCGGTGTCAAAGTGGCGATAGGGCCTGCCATTGAAGATGGTTTTTATTACGACTTTGATTACGAAAAGTCGTTTACCCCTGATGATTTGGAAAGAATCGAAGGCAGAATGAAAGAGATAATTGCAGCGGATCATCCTTTTGTAAGAAAGTTGCTTAGTAGGGATGAAGCCGTTTCCCTCTTTAAAGAGAGAGGTGAAGTGTATAAAGTCGAACTAATAAATGATCTCCCTGAAGAGGTTAAAATTGTAAGTCTGTATGCGCAGAATGGATTTATTGACCTTTGCCGGGGTCCCCATATTCCATCGACAGGTATGGTGAAGGCGTTTAAACTTCTTAATGTGGCGGGTGCATACTGGCGTGGAGATGAGAGGAACCGGATGTTACAGAGGATATACGGTACTGCTTTTGCCACTGAAGATGAGTTGCAGGATTACTTAAGGAGTTTGGAGGAAGCGAAAAAACGTGACCACCGTAGGTTGGGTCGAGAACTTGATCTTTTCCAGATGAACGAGGAAATAGGGCCGGGGCTCATTATATTTCACCCTAAAGGAATGATGCTACGTTATATTATTGAGGAGTGGGAACGTAAGGAACATATAAAAAGAGGTTATCAAATGGTCATGGGTCCGCAGATACTCAAGGAGGATCTGTGGAAACGTTCCGGGCATTTTGACCATTACCGGGAGAACATGTATTTCACGCAGGTAGAAGGGCAGGGGTACGGTCTTAAACCTATGAACTGTCTCGCCCATATGCTCATTTACAAGTCTAAGATCCGCAGTTATAGGGACCTACCGATCAGATATTTTGAATTGGGTACTGTACACAGACATGAAAAAACGGGTGTGCTTCATGGCCTAATGAGAGCGCGCCAATTTACCCAGGATGATGCTCACATTTTGTGTACACCAGAGCAGTTAAACGATGAGATCAAAGGTATTGCTGATTTTGTGGCTTACGCTATGAAGATTTTCGGATTTGAATATGATGTAGAACTTTCCACAAGGCCAGAGAACTCAATAGGGTCTGATAGGGACTGGGAGCTGGCTACTTCAGCTCTGGAGAATGCCCTTATCGATCTGAAATTGCCATACGAGATTAACAAAGGTGAAGGGGCGTTTTATGGACCTAAGATTGATTTTAAGTTGAAAGACGCTTTAAAGCGAAAATGGCAATGCGCTACGATTCAGTGTGATTTTACCTTACCTGAACGTTTTGATCTGTGGTACGTAGGACCTGATGGAGAAAAGCATCGTCCCGTTATGCTCCATAGAGTTATTCTGGGAGCTATAGAACGGTTTATGGGTGTATTGATTGAACATTACGGTGGTGCTTTTCCCGTTTGGTTATCTCCTGTTCAGGCTGTTATTCTCACCGTAACAGAAAGGCATATACCGTACGCGGAAGAGGTGTATAGACGGTTGACTGATGCGTCCGTACGTGTGGAAAAGTCTTTTGGCAACGAAAAGTTAGGGTACAAAGTTAGAGAAGCCCAGTTACAGAAGATCCCTTATATGCTTGTGATTGGGGACCGCGAGGTAAATGATAGAAAAGTGACGCCGCGGTATCGTGATGGAACAAATTTGGGTCCCATGGACGTGGAGAATTTCGTAGCTCTTGTGAACGAAAAGAACCGTTTATACCAATGATATAAAAAGGAATTTTTAGGGAGGGTTACTATACAGTTCAAAAATTTAAGAGTTAACGAGGAAATAACTGCCCCCGTAGTTCGTCTAATAGCTGAAGAAGGAAAACAGTTAGGTATTTTCTCCATTAGAGAGGCGTTGGAGAGAGCGGCCGAAGCAGGACTTGATTTGGTGGAGGTAGCGCCAACGGCTAATCCACCAGTATGCCGTATAATGGATTATGGGAAATACAGGTACCAGCAGAGCAAGAAATTACAGGATGCTAAAAAGAGTCAGGCTATAATACAGGTTAAGGAGATACGATTGCGTCCAAAAACGGAGGCCCACGATCTCAAGGTTAAGATTAGGCATATTAGGAGGTTTCTAGAGCAAAAAGATAAGGTTAAGGTGACAATGATGTTCCGAGGGCGGGAGATAGTTTTTGCTGACATGGCTTTGAAAACAATGGAGGAAATTGTGGATGCTTTAAAAGACGTTTGTGTTGTGGACCAGCAGCCCAAACTGGATGGTCGAAATATGGTAATGGTACTTTCACCAAAGAGGTAAGGAGATAGAACATGCCGAAACTAAAATCAAACAGAGGAGTATTGAAGAGATTTTCCGTTACAGGTTCAGGTAAGATTAAGAGGAGGAAAGCATTTGCCAATCATCTTCTTTCGTCTAAATCCATGAAGAGAAAGAGGAGGTTGCGAAAGCCTGCTATAGTGGACATAACGAACGCTAACGCTATTAAAAGACTAATGCCATACAGTATCTAAGGAGTGACAACTATGCCACGGATGAAAAGAGCGGTAACTGCGAAGAAGAAGAGAAGAAAAATTCTGAAAATGGCCAAAGGTTATTATGGGGCTCGTAGCCGGCTGATAAGAACAGCAACTGAAGCTGTAAATAGGGCGTTGAAGTACGCTTATCGTGATCGCAGGACGCGTAAAAGGGAGTTTCGTAAACTCTGGATTGCAAGAATTAACGCGGCTGTCAGAAATCATGGTCTTTCTTACAGTAAGTTTATTGATGCTCTAAAGAAGGCCAATGTAAACCTAGATAGAAAGGTTCTCGCTGACATTGCTGTAAATGATCCTTCTGGGTTCAAACACATAGTCCACTTCGTGACAGGAACTTGATAGATGCTAGAAAGCCTAGAAAATATTTTGCAAGAGGCAGTGAGGGAAATAGAGGCCTCATCCACTGAGGAGTCATTGCGTGGCCTGAAAGTAAAGTATTTGGGAAGAAAGGGTATTCTTACGAACATTTTACGAAACATTGGGAAGATACCTGAAGAAGAGAGGGCTAAATTTGGGCAGAGGGTAAATGAGATAAAAGAAATTTTAACAGAAAGAATCGAAGTAGCACTGAAAGAAGTTGTTTCCATCGCTCTTGAGAAACGGTTGAAAGATGAAAAATTGGATGTAACCCTGCCAGGAAGAAGTGCATCATGTGGGCATGTTCATCCCATTACTCATATTCGTATGGAAATCTGTGATATCTTTGGTAGGCTGGGGTACAGTATAATTGAAGGCCCGGAGGTTGAAACTGATTACTACAATTTTGAGGCTCTAAATATACCGAAAGATCATCCTGCGAGGGATATGCAGGGGACATTCTACATAGATGAAGATGTGGTTTTGAGGACGCATACATCGCCTGTTCAAATACGGGCAATGGAGAACATGAAACCTCCGTTCAAGATTCTCTCACCTGGAAGGGTCTACCGACCTGATTCCGATGTTTCACATACCCCGATGTTTCATCAGATTGAAGGTCTTGCAGTCGATGAGGGAATCACCTTTGCAGATTTAAAGGGGACTTTAACGTATTTTTTGCGCCAGTTATTTGGGAGTGATGTCACGCTCCGGTTTCGTCCCAGTTTTTTTCCGTTTACAGAACCCAGCGCCGAAGTAGATATACAATGTGTAGTATGCCAGGGTATGGGGTGTCGTGTTTGTGGTCAGAGTGGTTGGTTGGAAATTTTAGGGTCCGGGATGGTTGATCCAGTGGTTTTTGATAACGTAGGATACGATTCTGAAAGATGGACAGGTTTTGCTTTTGGGCTAGGAGTTGAACGCATAGCAATGTTGAAGTTCGGCATTTCGGATATACGACAATTTTTCGAGAACGATTGGCGTTTTTTGGAACAGTTTTAAATGAAGGTAAGTCTAAACTGGATCAGGGATTTTGTTGATATTGACATGGATGTCGGCGACCTTGCCAACAGGTTAACAATGGCAGGGTTGGAAGTAGAGGGGATTGAAAGTTTTGGCGTTGAATTCAGAAATGTGATTGTAGCCCGTATCGAGGAGGCAAAGCCACATCCATCTGCAGACAAGTTAAAGTTGTGCACTGTCAATACAGGAAAAGAGTTCCTTCCTATTGTATGTGGGGCATCGAACGTTCGAAAGGGTGTGTATGTGGCTCTCGCAAAGGTAGGAGCAACACTACCGGGAGGTTACACTATAAAAAGTGTTAGAATCAGAGGTGAAATATCTGAAGGGATGCTCTGTTCTGAAGCGGAATTGGGGATCAGTGAGGATCATTCAGGTGTCATGATACTGCCTGAAAACCTTCCTCTGGGGATGAACCTTGTTTCGGCTCTTAATCTAGAGGATGTTGTTTTTGAAGTGGCCGTGACTCCAAACCGGGGTGATTGTCTTTCGATTCTCGGGATCGCTCGAGAAATTGCTGCTATTACGGGCAAAAGTGTTAGGTATCCTAGTTTTACAGTTCAAGAAGACGAGGAAGATATACATGACATAACCTCGGTTACAATTGAGGATCCAGATCTCTGCCCGCGTTATACTGCTCGTATCATTAGAAATATAACCGTGGGGCCTTCTCCACTTTGGATGAGGAGAAGACTTCAGGCTGTTGGATTGAGGGCTATAAACAATGCGGTAGATGTAACAAACTACGTGATGATGGAACTTGGACAGCCACTGCACGCTTTTGACTTTCGTTTTTTAGAGGAAGGAAGAATCGTAGTTCGGCAAGCACAGGAAGGTGAAAGGTTCTATTCTCTTGACGGCAAGGAGCGCATTCTCAGACGTGGTGTTCTTATGATATGTGATGGAGTGAAGCCAGTGGCTATCGCTGGTATAATGGGGGGGTTAAATTCAGAAGTAAAAGATGACACAACTACGATACTTTTAGAGAGTGCTTATTTCTCGCCGGCCTCAATCAGACGTTCCTCAAGATGGCTCGGTATGAATACCGATGCATCTTTTCGTTTTGAAAGGGGAATCGATCCTGAAGGGGTTATTAAGGCCCTTAACAGGGCAGCATCTCTTATTGCAGCACTCGGTGGTGGAGTCGTCTGCAGGGGTGTGATTGACAACTACCCCAAGAAGATAGTCACCGGGGTGCCAATTTATCTGCGGTGGGAAAGATTAAATAGTGTTCTTGGTACGAGGATTTCAAGGGAGGAAATTGAAAGAATTTTAGTAGGTTTGGAGATGAAAGTCTCCCATGGTGGGGATGATAAGATTGTAGTTATTCCCCCATCATTCAGAATGGACGTATGCCGTGAAATTGATCTGATCGAGGAAGTTGCCCGTATATATGGTTACGAGAAGGTACCTGTTACACTTCCACCCACTAGAAATGAACCGGGTGGCATATCAGATAAGGAACAACTTGAGAGAGAAATTCGGGCTATTCTCAGAGGCTGTGGCTTTTCAGAAATAATAACTTACAGTTTCGTACCAGATAATTTTGCTACATATTTGAATCTTTCAGGCGGACCCCTAGTGGAAAAGACGCTAAGGATTAAAAATCCACTTTCAGAAGAACAGTCTGTGATGCGGACGACAATGGCCTATAGTCTTATGGAAACAGTTGTGAGAAACGTCCGCCAGGGACAGAATGATCTAAAATTCTTCGAGTTCGGAAAGATCTATCTGAGTCGTGAGGGAGAAACGTTGCCCGAAGAACAGTGGACTCTCGGCCTTGTGGGGACAGGATACCGTTATGGGGAAAGCTGGTATTATTCTAATTTATTCTTTGATTTCTATGATTTAAAAGGAATAGTTGAGAAAATACTTGAAGGATTACATATAGGTCGGGTTGATTTTGAATCTTCAAAAGATATCGGGTACCTTCATCCTGGTAGAGCGTGTTTTGTGAGGTTGGGTGAGACGATTCTTGGATGTATTGGGGAGGTTCACCCCGAAGTTCAGATGAAATTTGATATTCAAAATCGTGTTATTGTGGCAGAACTTAATCTTGAAGCGCTTCTGAGTTTGTGGAAGGATAGACGTATATTTTATCGCGAACTTTCAAAATTTCCTGTCAGTGTTAGGGATGCTGCGTTCCTAGTAGACAAGGATGTTGAGGCTAAGAAGCTTATTGAAGTGGCCAGAAGTCAAGGGGAGGAAGTTCTTGAAAATGTGATGATATTTGATGTATATGAGAGTGAAAAAATAGGAAAAGACAAGAAAAGCATAGGGCTAAGGTTTGTTTTCAGGTCTAAGGATCGGACGCTTACAGACTCTGAGGTTAACGCTGTGTATTATAAGCTTATCAGGGCAATAGAGGAAGCAGTTCCAGCTAAGCTGCGAAGTGTATAAAGTCGTTACTTGGGAGGAGTGCATGACGAAGATAGATATTGTTCACGATATTTATGAGAAGATGGGGATATCAAAGAAAGATGCGGCTCGCATTTTGGATTCACTTTTCGAACTTATGAAGAGTAAGCTTGCCCGCGGTGAAAAGATAAAAATATCTGGTTTTGGTAGCTTTGTCGTTAAGGAGAAAAGATCACGAAAGGGGAGGAACCCGCAGACAGGGGCTGAAATAATTATTTCAGCGAGAAGGGTATTGACCTTCAAATCAAGTCAAGTTCTCAGGAAAGCCATAAACAGTTGAAAAAAGCCTCCTCACTAAATTGGGGGAGGGGTTATGGAAAACAATAATATTCCCGATAAGGAGTTCTTCCGAATCGGGGAAGTGAGTAGGATAGTTGGGGTCCAGCCTCACGTAATCCGATATTGGGAATCAGAGTTCAAATTAGTAAAACCTGTAAGAACCTCTTCGGATCAGCGTCTATTCAGACGAAAGGACGTAGAAACACTTCTTATGATAAAGGACCTTCTCTATAAGGAGCATTTCACCATAAAAGGTGCAAAAAAAGAGCTTATAAAAAGAATAAAAGAAAAAGAAAATCGCGCCAACCTTCTTATACGCATCAAAAATGAGCTTCTGATAATAAGGGAAATGCTCTCTTGAGCCTATTTTCTTCTTGATCGAGCAGCCCTTTTTGCAGCCTTAAGTGGATTTATCTTTTGTGTAACTTCACGGTATTCCCGCTTTATATGGGTCGCCATAGGGCAGAGACCAAGCACCCATTTGCTTCCTGGATCTGCATAGATACTACAATAGGTTCCACTTTCGAAGGGTTTTGCTCTTTCGCAGCCTTCACACTTGTCTATAATGGGAAGGCAACTGCCACCTGTAAAAGTACAACCTCTTTTACTCATGAAAATGCATTCCACACCACTTTTGATGGTCTGGCATATCATATTTACGGTCTAACCTCCGTTAGATTGGAATTATCGTTTAAGCATATATCTTTTTGTGTGTATAGTCAATTAAAATTCTATAATTGTAGTATGAGTTAAATTGACTTACTATTGATATCATGATAGTAGCTATTTTTACCTTCGTTCATAAGGCAAATTAGTGTCGTGCAGTCCAAACATCTAGTTGATATTTTCTTTAGATCCATGCTTATAAATTCTTCATTGAATTTTAAGAGAATGCAGAATATAGGTTTTGCCTATTCTTTACTTCCCATTCTCGGTTATAAGAAATTTAGCCCTGTGTTGAGACTGCAATTTTTGAAGAGACATCTTTCATATTTCAGTACTAACCCTCAGATAGTTGCGCCTATTATCGGAGTTATAAGCAGACTGGAGGAGGGGAATGATGCCGAAGAGAGTGGGGATTACATTGTGAAGATAAAAAAAAGTATGGCTGGTCCCTTTGCAGCAATTGGTGATGTATTTCTTGGGAAAGGGATGTGTCTTCTCGCATCCATTGCTGCTGTAATGGCTTCTCTCTCTCAGTTATTATCGGCTCCGCTAGTATTTATCGTTTTTTATGTTCCTCCACAGCTCTGGCTTAGGATTAAAGGTTTCATTGAGGGTTACCGTCAGGGGTTAAACATAATATCATTTTTTAATGCTCTTCGATTGGTATCTAAAGCTGGTCTACTACAGTTTGTGACTGTTGGTTTAATAGGAGTGACTTCCGTATTTTGGGCGGTAAACTCCTTGCATTACCTTTTTTGTCCTATTAATTTACTGGAAAGAGGAGTTTTCACGTGGGTTTTGGTAGTTCTGTGTTATCTACTTATTGAACGCGGTGTTTCTTTGGTTGCCATCGTGTATGTTTTTTGTTTACTGGCTTGTTTAATAATGTATGCTGTACATTGAAAAGACATTTGCTGTTAAGAACCGCTTTGGAATTCATGCGAGAGCAGCCGCAAAAATTGCGCAAACTGCGGAAAAATTCCGTTCCAGGATAATTGTAGAGTATGATGGAAAAGAGGTAAATGGTAAAAGCTTGCTTGATATTTTAACCCTTGCTTGTCCCTTTGGAGGTTATATGACGATAAAAATTCATGGCCCTGATGCAGAGGATGCCATGTCCGCGATTGCGAAAGTTTTTGAAGAACGTTTTGGAGAGGACTAGATTGGATTAATGGAAACGGTAATTATTAAAGGTGTTGGTGTATCCCCGGGTATAGTTATCGGAAAAGCTTATGTATACGACCGTTTAGATGCGCAAATTTCTCTTTACAGTTTGAACGGTTCGGAAAAGCGCGTATACGAGGAGGTTAGACGTTTAAAAAAGGCGATAAAGGATTCGGAATTGCAACTAAAGGAACTTAAGAAAAAGTTCTCAGCGTCCGAGGGTTTAAAGCCACTTTATATAATCGATGTTCATCTGATGCTGTTAAGGGATCGTTCTTTTATCGATGCTATTGTTAACTTTATACGTGAAATGGGTGTTAACGCAGAATGGGCTGTAAGGTTAGCCCTTGATAAATACCGAGAAATCTTTGACCGGATCGATGATGAGTACATAAAAGAGAGATTCAATGACGTCCGTTATGTAGGGCAGATGATACTAAGGAATCTAGCAGGGAAGGGCCGATCGGTTAAATCTCAGACAGGAGAAAATATAATCGTGATAGCAACGGATCTTTCACCTGCTGATACGGCTCAGATGATGATCGATAGGGTTCTGGGTTTTGCCACTGATATGGGTAGTAGAACGTCTCATACAGCAATTGTTGCTCGTTCTCTTGAAATACCTGCTGTCGTGGGTCTTGAAAAAGTGACTCGTTTGGTGAAAACGAACGATACAGTTATTTTGGATGGTTCGGCTGGTGTGTTAATTATAAATCCTGATCCTGAAGTTCTCAGACGTTACGAGGAAAAAAGCAGGTTATATAAGGAATCTCAGAAGGAATTTCTAAAGGATGCGAAACTTCCGGCAATAACCAAAGATGGATTCAGAATTGCTATCGGAGGGAATATAGAGTTTATAGAAGAGATACCTACGGCAATTTCTTACGGTGCTGAAGGAATTGGATTGTACCGAACGGAATTCATATATATTAACCGTGAAACTCTCCCCACAGAGGAAGAACATTTCTCCAGTTATTCTCGTGTTGTAAGTGCAGAAGGAATTTCATGGGCTACAATACGCACGTTTGATTTAGGGGGTGACAAGTTTTATTCCGATCCGAAACTGGCAAAAGAAATGAACCCACAAATGGGGCTCAGAGCAATTCGTTTCTGTTTGAAAGAGGTTGACCTGTTTAAAGTTCAAATTAGAGCTATTCTTCGAGCGAGCTCGCTGGGTAAAACAAGGATACTTTTTCCTATGATATCAAGTCTTGAGGAAATAAGGCAAGCCAAAGTGATTCTTGAAGAAGAGTATAATAATTTAGTTCGGGAAGGTTTTAAACTGGGAAAGGATTTTGAAGTAGGTGTAATGATAGAAGTTCCATCGGCTGTGGTTATTGCTGATGCTCTGGCAAAAGAGGCGGATTTTTTCAGTATTGGGACAAATGACCTCATCCAGTACACTCTTGCAATTGATAGGATTAATGAGAGGGTAAGTTACCTTTACGAGCCCCTCCATCCTGCTGTTATACGTCTCATCAAAAATGTCATTGACGTTGCGCATGATGCAGGCATCAAGGTTGCCATGTGTGGAGAAATGGCCGGTGATCCTCTATACGTGATGGTACTGCTCGGGCTTGGCCTTGATGAACTCAGTATGAACCCTCTTGCTATTCCTAAAATTAAGTCAATGGTGCGGAAAACGACACTTGAGGAATCGCGCAGGCTTCTCAAAGATATACTTCCCATGTCATCTGCAAAAGAGATAAGACAACAAGTGGAAAAAACTATGCAAGAGTATTTTCCAGATGAATTCCATGTTGTCGATTAAATGTTATGTTTTTCTTTTTTTCACGCATTAAAGAATGGCTGAAAACATCTAAGGAGAATGAACCTGGTAATCTTTACGAAAAACCAGGTTTACTGTTCAGGACATTTGAAAAATTGTTGACCAATATTCCTTTCGATGAAGAATCAGCCTCTTCAATTTCGAAGCTTGGCGAAGGTGGAGTAGTTGTATACGCATTGAGAGAACCCAGCCAGTTAAACACAATGATCCTTTACGGTATATGTTTGAAAAAGGGTTTACCCTGCCCCAGTTATGTTCCTTCTGTTAATCTCTCTCTTTGGCAACCTTTTGAAAAATCTTTGGGTTTTCTTTTATGGCATCTGTACAGACTTTTGAGGGGAAGAAAAGAACAAAACTATTCTGAGAGTGTTGCGAATAGAGTCTATCGCGGGGAAAATTTGATCATACATGTGGGTGAGTCAGAGTTAATTGAGGATGAGAAAGCTAATATGTCAATTGCCGGTATTCTAAGCGCTCAAGCAAAAACAGGTGTTTCGGTTTTCATAGTGCCTATTGTGATTGTTTATGGTCGAAGAAAGAAGATGGAAGAGGAAAGCATATTGAATATTCTTTTCGGACAGACTGAAAATACTGGGATAATTAGGAGGTTGGTAACTTTCCTGAGGTATTCCGGTCAGGTTGTTATTATACCTGCGGATCCTATTGATCTTAGATCCTTTTGCATGTCTCATGGACATCTAACCGAAGATCAACTTATCAAAGAATTGCGGAGCGAGATAATTTTCCGCATTGATGAAGAACGGGAAAGTGTTTTGGGACCTACACTCAAAAAGCGGAACGAGATTATAGAGATGGTTTTGAAGGATCCTCAGCTCCAGCGGGAAATGGAGGATGTTGCTCAGTCGGGAAGCAAAAGGAGTCTCCTCTCAGTTAAGAAAGAAGCTAGAAAGTATCTAGAAGAAATTGTTGCGGATTATAATGGTGTGTACATCGAGCTGTGGTATAGGGTTCTCAAATGGTTATGGAATAATATATACGATGGTTTGGTTGTGGATTCAGAGGGTTTGGTAAGAGTCAGAAATATAGCTAAAAAAATGCCTTTCGTGGTTGTTCCCTGTCATCGCAGTCACATAGATTATCTTCTACTTTCGTATGTATTTTACGAATACAATATACAGCTTCCCTTCATTGCGGCGGGGATAAATATGAAATTTGGACCTTTTGGTCATATATTCCGCCAATCTGGAGCCTTTTTTATTCGTCGGACATTCAGGGGAAACAGACTTTACGCCGCTGTGTTCGCCACCTACCTGAAGATTCTTGTAAAGGAGGGTTTGCCTTTTGAATTCTTCATAGAGGGTGGAAGGAGCAGAACGGGTAAAATGGTTATGCCGAAGTATGGTTTGCTTTCAATGATCATATCTGCTTTTCAGGAAAAGGTGACGGATGATCTCGCGATAATACCTGTGTACATCGGCTATGATCGTGTCATAGAGGAGAAATCGTATTTACAGGAGCTAGGGGGTCTTCAGAAGAGAAGTGAAAATACATTCGATATTTTAAAAAGTACGCGTATATTGCGCAAGCGGTTCGGCAGTGTTTACGTTAACATTGGTGAACCTATTTTTTTGAAATCTTACCTGGCCAACCTCGATAAGTCTGTGGCCGAGATGACCACCGAGGAGAGACGCAGGCTTTATCGGAAGATAGGTTATGAAATAGCCTATTCGATTAACCGAGTTTCAGTGGTAACGCCTATTTCCATGGTTTCGGCGGCCCTTTTAAGTCACGATCGTAGGGGTATTAGCCATAATGAATTGATGGAAATCGTAAATGAGTTTTACGAGTACTTGCTGTACCAGAGGGCAAACCTTGCTGCTACCTTTGCTCACCGTGAAAAAGCCATTAATCGGGCGTTGGACATGTTTCTAAGTGAGGGTATTATATCTCGTCTCGTCTATGAGGGAGAAGAAGACGAAGAGCTGAAAGAAATCGTCTATTCTATTGATGACAATAAGAGGATGCACATAGAATACTATAAAAACAACATACTTCACTTTTTTCTGCCGCTGAGTTTTGTTGCCACCTCAGTGGTTCATCACCCAGAAGATGTAATAGATGTTAGTAAAATTATACAGGATTATCAGTTTTTCAAGGTTCTGTTTTGGCGGGAGTTTATATTTGATGACCGACGGGATACGGTTGATGAAGTCAAAGAGGCTTTATCCTTTCTGAATAGCCGGGGGATGTTGACTTTGCAGTCCATAAGGAATGGGGTTCGGTTGGAGGTCAAAGGGCGTGGCCGGATTCACCTTAGGTTTTTCGCGGGATTGATAGCTAACTATTTTGAATCTTACTGGATTGTCGTTAGAGGATGTGGATATTTAAGAAAAAGTCCCCGATCTGAAAGGGATTGGTTAAGGTATCTCCATAAATTAGGTTCACTTATGTTCCGTAAAGGTGAGATAAAGCGTGCTGAAGCTCTTTCTCAGGCAAATTTTATAAACGCGATGGCTTTCCTGCAGATGCAGGGAATAATTACTGTCCAGGATGATCCAGACAAGAGAGATAAAGATGCTCGTGTCTATGCTTTGCAATCCACGTCAAGAGAATTGGAGCAGTTAAGAAGCCGCATTTTCCACTTTATGTAAGTCTGTTTTGAACTAGTAACGGTTCATATGGGCGAAGGAGGAATAAGGGAGAAGGGTACTAAACTATACCACCACCTAAAAAAGTGGCTGGAAAGGGGTATAATGGATTATGATATGGTGGAGGAGGGAGATCGTCTTCTGGTGGGCGTTTCTGGTGGTGCCGACAGTATGACCTTGATTGATCTGCTCCTAACTCCTATGGTTTTTGTTCCAAAATTTGAGGTTGTTGTCGCTCATATCGATATGGGATTTGAGAATCAGGGTATTGCAGGAGAAGTTATTAAAGATTTTTTGAGTGGAAGATGTGAGGTTATCATAGAAAAAACAGACATAGGACCTTATGTGCACAGTGAGAAGAACAGAAAGAAACCATGTTTTCTATGTTCACGACTACGGCGCAGGCGTTTGTTCGAAATAGCGGTGGCAAATGGATGTAGAAAAGTGGTACTTGCTCATCACAGAGATGATATTATTGAAACACTTCTAATTAACCTTTTTTTTGGAAGGGAAATTAGTACGATGATGCCTGTTCAGTCCATTTTCAAAGGTGAACTTTTCATCATCAGACCTTTGGTCTACATTACTGAAGAGTTAATCAAAAAGTACGCTAAGGAGAAAAACCTTCCTGTTTGCAAAAATCTGTGTCCATCGGTGGGTAAAACGAAGCGCAGTTATGTGAAGGAACTTTTAAATCGGATGGAAATTGACTATCCACTCCTGCGTCACAATATCTGGACAGCACTACATCATGTTAAGATGGGCTATATTTCCTTGAATTCAAATAGGAGTTGAGAATGGCGAAGAAAGAACAGGAGAAGGTAATAGCTACCAATAAGAAGGCGAGGCTGGAGTATCATATCGATGAAACGTATGAAGCGGGCATAGTGCTCCTTGGAACTGAGGTTAAGGCCATACGGGAAGGACGTGTAAATCTAAAGGACAGCTACGCTGCTATAAAGAATGGTGAGGTATTTCTGTATGATATGCACATAAGTCCCTATACCTATGGGAACATATACAACCATGATCCATTGAGGACGAGGAAACTATTGCTTCATAAACATGAGATAAGGAGACTATACGGAAAAACAAAAGAGAAAGGTTTTACCTTGATTCCCCTTAAGCTTTATTTTAAAAATAAAAAGATTAAGGTGGAGTTAGGTGTGGCCCGGGGTAAGAAGCTCTATGATAGAAGAGAAGAAATAAGAAGGAAGGATGAAAAAAGACTCTTAGAGAGGGAAATGCATTTCCGTAAATTCTGAGCTCTTTGTTGAAAGACTTGACATAATAGCATTCAAGGGATAAACTAAAAACAAATAGGGGGCGAAAAGGGTTCGACGGGGATAGTTGAAACTGCAGCTGCGTATCGAGGTTCCTACCGGCCTCGTTAAAAAGGTAGGGTAAAATAGTCGCAAACGACTACGAATACGCTTTAGCCGCATAAGACGGCTAACGTTCTCCTGATCTCGCCTGCCGGATCAGTGAGGGCGTCAGAAAGGTAGGATAGTCTTGGTTCTAGTCCTGGGGAACCAAGGCGAAATAAACCGGGATAGCCAAGGATATTCCCTGCCTCCTAGGGAATACTGAGGCGAAATGAAAAATAGGAGGCTACGTACGTAGAACCTGCAGTGGAAGATTTCCGGACGGGGGTTCGATTCCCCCCGCCTCCACCAAGAAGGAGGATTTCACTTTTTTTAAAACTATACCGATTTTATTGTACAGTTCTAAACTGAGCTCTCCAAGGGTCACGACATCATTGATATCTTCTGGTGTGGGCATGTCAATCCCGTGGTTGTAAGGATAATCGGGTGCATTTCCTTTTGTCCAAAATGGTAAACCTTAAAATGTAGCCTGTTCTTCTTTCCTACTTTCCTAAATTAAGGACAGTTTTTTCAAGAGGAATCTTTTTGTCTGCCGCTTTCATTCCTCTTTTGACAATCATGAGCAAGTTTGAACAGCAGGGTACCTCCATAAAAGCAACTGTCACGCTTTTGACCTCGGCGGTAAGGAAGATATCTGTAAACTTTTGCACATACTCCATGACATTGTCGAATTTCGGGCAACCCATCATGACCACCCTGTTCTTGATTAAGTCACGGTGTAAGGATGGATGCACAACTGCCGTACAGTCGGTGAGGACAAGCAGATGGGCACCTTTGAGAAAGGGAGCTGAGGCAGGGATCAATTTAATCTTAATAGGCCAATGGGAAAGAGCCGATTTTTCAAGCATACTGTAAAATTTTTCCGGCCCATTAACTGATTTGCAGACAAGGGATTTGTCAAAGGATCGAATATGTGCTGAAGGGCAGTCGCAGGACATCGTTGCATCTTTCTTCTGGTCCAGGTGCTTTTTGACCACTTCTTCATTGAAGGGATACGCATACCGCTCAACAATTCGTAACGCACCTGTAGAACACTCACCTACGCAGGCACCCAGACCATCGCAGAAAAATTCCGAAATGATTTTGGCCTTGCCATCAATGATTTGGAGTGCACCTTCTGAACAGCTTGTAACGCAATTTCCGCACCCGTTGCAGAGATCCTCATTAATTTCAATAATTTTGCGAATAATTTTATCCATAACTCACCTCATAAATAACTTTAAAGGCTAATTGATGTAGTCGCTACACGAAATTCACGTTCCCTTCATCATCGCCTCGACATCCGTTTGAACATCCCCGATTGTTTTTATGTCGAATTTTTCCACCAAAACTTTGGTGATGTTAGGAGTCAAAAATCCAGGCAGAGTCGGACCTAGCCGCATACCCTTTACGCCCAGAGAAAGGAGGGCAAGCAGAACGGCTACCGCTTTTTGCTCGTACCAGGCGATGTTAAAAGAAATGGGTAATTCATTAATGTCTTTAAGATTTAAAAGCTCCTTGAGCTTGAGCGCGATCACAACCAAAGAGTAAGAATCATTACATTGGCCAGCATCGAGCACACGAGGGATACCGCCAATATCGCCCAATGACAGTTTGTTATAACGGTATTTGGCACATCCAGCCGTCAAAATCACGGTATCTTTAGGTAGGTATTGGGCCACTTCTGTATAATAGTTGCGTGTCCTGTGTCGACCATCGCAACCGGCCATGACGATAAATCGTTTTATTGTCCCTGACTTCACTGCCTCCACTATCTTGTCCGCGAGTGCCAAAATCTGGTTATGGGCAAAACCACCGACAATCGTGCCTTTCTCAACCTCTTTAGGGGGAGGGCAAGCTTTAGCCAAAGCAATTACTTGGGAGAAGTCTTTCGCACCACTCTTAGGCCTATCCGGGATATGGACAGCTCCTGGATAACTGACGTTTCCTGTTGTGAAAAGCCGGTTTAGATAGGTGTTTTCTTTTTTCACAGGTATGAGGCAATTCGTTGTTAAAATAATTGGCCCGTTGAAATGTTCAAAGTCCTCGTTCTGATGCCACCATGAAGAACCATAATTGCCGACAAGATGGGAGTGTTTTTTAAAAGCGGGGTAGTAGTGAGCTGGCAACATCTCACCATGCGTATACACATCCACGCCGGTACCTTTTGTTTGTTCAAGCAAATCTTCCAAATCTTTCAGGTCATGACCGGAAATCAAAATTCCTGGGTTGTTCCTCACGCCTATATTAACATGCGTGATTTCTGGATGGCCGTAGGTTTCAGTATTTGCCTTATCAAGAAGCGCAATCGTTTTTACCGCTGTCTCGCCTGCCTTTATGATAAACTCCACAAGTTCATCTGCTGAAAGGTCGCGTGTAGTGGCTACCAATGCCTGAAAGACGAAACGATAAATATCGTCGCTTTCATACCCCAACACTGCGGCGTGATCAGCATACGCACCGATTCCTTTAAGTCCAAAAACAAGAAGCGATCTCAGCGACCGAATATCCTCGTCTGGGGAGATGTTGATGCGTACTTCATCTGCGGTCGCTTTTGTAAAAATGTCTTCTTTGTTTCTCGGCGTCCACACAGCGCAGTCGGGCAAATGTCCTAAAACGAGCGAAGCGGCGCCGGCTCTTACCCTGTCACGTACCTTTAACGCTTCCTCTATCTTTAGTAGGATAGCCTCGTCATCCCATGCGACGTTTGTGATGGTGACGAAAAGGGACTTACAGACGAAACGCCCCGTTGTTCTCTCCACCTTTGGTAGTTTTTCAGCGTACACCGAAATCCCCTTACAGAGGTAAACGAGTAAATCCTGAAGGTTTGCAGTTGATTCCTGTTTGCCGCAAAATCCTCTGACGGTACAGCCCTGGTTTTTTATGGTTTCCTGACACTGATTACAAAACATAGTAAACCTCCTTATTTTTTTTAAGATTATATATTAAAAAACTTTGGCGCATCCTTGACTTATGTTAAGAGAAGATCATCTTTTATGGAAAAGATTCACATCATAAGAAAAACAAGGGACATTTTAGCTAAAAGCCAGCTTTTCGGGGGTTTGCCTCTTGAGCACATCGCGGAATTAGAGAAAATTGCAATCAGGAAACAATACAAGAAAGGTGAAATTATTTTTCACGACGACGACGAGGGCACAGGATTCTACCTGATTGCCGAGGGACGTGTCAGCGTGTACAAGCTTTCCGCCGATGGCAAGGAAAAGATTTTGCACATTTTAGAAGAAGGGGACACACTCGGTGTTGTGCCGGTGTTTTCTGGCAGATCCTTTCCTGCCAATGCAAGTGCAATCACGAAGAGTTGTCTCTTGTTTTTCAATCGAACCGACTTCGTCCGCCTTATCTCGAACAAACCGAGTCTGGTCATGAATATGCTCGCTCTGTTTGCAGCGCGCCTGCGTGAATTCACCCTCCAGGTCGAAAACCTTGCACTAAAGGAAATTCCTGGCAGACTTGCCTCCTACCTTCTTTACCTTGCACAAGAACAGGGCAATGGGAATCTCGTTCAATTGAATATTTCCAAAACCCAACTCGCCAATCTGTTGGGTACCGGTCCGGAATCTCTCTCCCGTGTTCTGGGTAATTTAAAAAAGAGAAAGCTTATCGCGGAAAAAGGAAACATCATTCAGCTTCTGGATTTAGATGCTCTTCGGGAACTGGCCGAGGGGGGAAAGATTTATCGGTGAATTGTTTAGCTACAATCCAAAGATACAGAGAAAAGGGAATGCCACAATCACCGGGGGTGACCACATCTCACGGACCGTAATAAAAATAAAACTTTGATTTCAGCAGAAATAAACCAAACAAAAAAAGTACTTCCTTCAGAAATCCGTTTTGACATGTTGGCCCAGCCGTTGTAGCGTATTATTTCGAACTGCGTAAACTATATGGGGAAGAAATATGCTAACGCGAATAAAAGATGGTCTCTATATGATTAAATTGCCTATGCCTTTCCGTGAGGGATATGTAAACGTTTTTGTTTATCAGCACAAACATGGGATTGTCCTGTTTGATTCAGGTGTTGATTCGGATGAGTGTTTTGCTGAGCTAGAAGACGGTTTAGGTGAAATAGGAGCATCCATAGAAGATGTTAGGGAAATATACCTGAGTCATTTTCACGTGGACCATAGCGGTCTGGCTGGTCGTATTAAAGCTCTCTCAGGTGCAAAGGTTTTCATTTCCCAGGAGGATGCATTAAGACTGAAAAGGTTTTATTTCACTAGCGATGGAGAGAGACTCATCGACCGGTTTTACATGCAACATGGCGTTTCTGGAGGTCTTGTTGAAAGTATTAAGAGGATGCTCAATTTTTTGAGAAAGAAGATTTGCGTATTTGAAGTGGATGTTTACCTATTGCCGAACAACATACATGTTATTGGAGAAGAAGAGTTAGAAATATTACCTGCACCTGGTCACACGCGGGGGCAGGTCTGCTTTTTCTTCAAAAGGTTGGGTATACTTCTTTCATGTGATCACATTTTGCCTGACATAACCCCCAATCTTAGCCCTGATATCGCTCATCCTGAGTTTCGACCATTGCACAGCTTTGTAAATTCCCTCACGGCTATGAGAGATCTTCCTGTATCGATGATTTACCCATCTCATGGCGAACCTTTTTCTTCTTTAAATCGACGCATTGATGAAATAATAGTCCACCACAGGGAAAGAAGGGAGATAATCCTTAACACATTAAATTCGGGCCCCAAAACAGCATACCAGATATCTCTCGATGTGTTTGGAGAAGATTTATCCGAGTTTGACCGTTTCCTTGCGGTTAATGAAATTATAACCCACGTGATGGAATTAGAATTTGAAGGTAAAATTCTTAAGGAATCGAGGAACGGGGTTTATTTTTTCGTAAAAGAAGGTAAGTAGTTATAAAATTCGCCTGATGAGAGCCACTGTTTCAATATGGGCAGTCTGAGGAAACATATCTAGAGGTCTTATTGTTTCCAAAGTATAGCCGTGTGAGACCAAAAATCGACAGTCTCTCGCCTGCGTAGCTGGGTTGCACGACACATATACAATTCTCCTCGGTGATATGTCTACAATGGTTTGTAAAATGTCCTTGCGACATCCAGGGCGGGGAGGATCGAGCACAATTACATCAGGTACTTCGTTTGTACCGTTAAACAATGCCTTTAGTATTTCACCCACATCTCCTTTTATGGAGAAAGCGTTGTTAAGATTTGAGCGGGAAAAATTGAATCCCGCACAGTTGGACGCCTTTTCATCAACTTCGATGGAGTAAACTTTTCCAGAAATAGGAGCCAAAAAAAGGGCAAATAATCCAGACCCCCCGTACGCGTCTACCACTAGTTCATTACCCTTAAGGTCACAGAATTCAATAACCGAAGTTACAAGCTTATCGACGAGAAAGAGATTCGCTTGAAAAAATCCCGTGTGGGGCACTACGATCTCTTTGCCCCCAACCCATCTTGTTATGACATCATCCACGTTATCATTGTGAGACCATACGGCAATCTTTTGAAAGGGTCTGTTCACTTTTACAGTATCTGTTTTTTTTCGTATTCTTTTCAACGTGTCATTGATTGTTTCGTGGGCTATGAGGCAGCTTTCAATTTCCACAACCTCATGGCTACTAGGTTTTAGCAATCCTATGTGTACTTCCTTGGAATTTGAACGTAAAAAAAATTCCATCTTCCCTCTCCAGTGGAATGGTTTAGGGGATGGCAAAAATTCTTCAACCGGTGGTGAATTGAACCTCCCAATTCTTCTAAATACCTCAACTACCTGTTCTTTTTTAATTTCTATCTGTTTCTCGTATGGGATGTGTTGGTAGCAACATCCGCCACATACGGTGAAATAGGGGCAGGGAGGTAAAACACGAATGGGTGAAGGGTTAGTTATGTTGGCTATCTCTGCCCGTATATAATGTTTTTTAACTTCGGTGACCTTTGCTGTAAGTTCATCCTCTGGTGCAGTGAAAGGCACGAATGTTACTATGTTTTCCCATCTTCCTACACCTTCGCCACCGTAAGCGATTCTTTCTATTTTTAAGTTTAGAAGGTCTTCCAGTGATGGCATCGACTTTTCCTCGCTTTTCCGGGGACATTCAGTCCTCGTAAAGGTCTGTCTAGGATGCATTTTAAACCCGTTTGTGTTAATGTAACAACACTTTTTGGTAGGAGGATTTCTAAAGTATGAGGGTTAGAGTATCGGCAGTTTTTGAGCAGGCTGGGGAAATACTGTGTATGAGGTATATATACGGCGGGAAAGATGTGTACGCTCTTCCTGGCGGTGGGGTGGACCGGGATGTGCCTTTCAGAGAAGCTATAGTGGCGGAATGGAAGAACGAATTGGGTGTCAAGCTTAAGGTGGGTAATGTCATTCTTTTAGGTGAAGCTCCTGCCTCAAAGAGATATCCCCAGACACTCCATGTTATTTTTGAGGCGTTGGAGGTTCATGGGACTCCTAAGGTAAGGTCAGAGCACACGAGTTCTTTGGATGTAAAATGGTTGCCTGTAAAGGATTTAGACAAATATCCCCTGTATCCCGATGTAGGGAAATATTTGAAGCGTTTACTTATGGACACACCCAGGATCACCATTCCCTTCATAGACAACTGTATGGAGAGAGGGTTCTGGTGAGATGGAGCCGGTTTTAGAGAAGTTCGCGAAATTAAAACAGTGGTTATCTGACCTCGGAGAGGTTGCCATAGCCTTCTCAGGAGGTGTGGATAGCTTTTTTTTGCTCACCGCCTCAAAGGAGAGTGCTTTGAGTAGAGTTGTTGCGGTGACAATGGTCACTCCTTTCTTTCCCAAGAGAGAAAGGATGGAAACAGTAAAATTGACCAAAATGCTCGATGTTGAGCACGTAATTTTGGAAAAGAAATCCTTTATGGATTCGGTAATTTTAAAGAACCCTGAGAATCGTTGCTATCTCTGCAAAAAGGAGCTATTTGGAGAACTTAAGGATTTCGTAAGAAGAGACTTGGGGATAGAACACGTAGCGGAGGGCACCAATTACGATGATATTTACGGTGAAAGACCTGGGATGAAAGCAATCAGGGAGCTTGGTATTTTGTCTCCTTTACTTGAGTTGAAATTTCAAAAAGAGGAGATACGTCGTGTTCTTTTTCTCTTAGGAATGCCTAATTACGAGAAGCAGCCCTATTCGTGTCTGGCTACGCGTATCCCTTACGGCGAACAGATAACGAGTGAATTGCTAACCAGGATAGAGAAAGCTGAGGATTATTTATTCGGAAAAGGTTTTTCCCAGGTTCGGGTAAGGATTCACGGTGATTTAGCTCGGATTGAGGTTTCGCCGGAGGAGCGAGCCATTTTCTTTGATGTAGTTTTTATGGATGAAGTTTCCAGGTATCTTAAAGGTTTGGGGTTTAAACACGTTGCCCTCGATCTTGAGGGTTACGGGAGAAAGTAAGGCTTTGGAGCCATGAGAGAGGAACTTGTTAAAATTCTAAATGACGTAAAGGATGGCAAACTAGATGTGCACGAGGCGTTGGATAAATTGAGGTTGTTGCCTTACGATGACCTGTTTTTTGCGAAGGTGGATCATCATCGGGCATTGAGGAAGGGTGTTCCTGAGGTTATATACTGTCCGGGGAAAACGGATGATCAGCTTTTAAAAATATCTCGAAGTATATGGGAAAGCGGGACATCGGTCATCGGTACCAGATGTACTCCCGCTCAGTTTGATGTTCTTGCAAGGGAGTTTAAAGAGGCGAAGTATTACGAAGAAGCCCGTATTTTTTTCATTCCGAGAGGAAATGTAGCCAAAAGCAGAAGTAAAGTCACTGTTATTACGGCTGGCACATCTGATATCCCCGTTGCTGAGGAAGCGGCAATTGCATCGGAATGCATGGGGTTGAGTGTGCAAAGAATCTACGACGTAGGTGTTGCAGGTATCCATAGACTCTTCCCATACATTGAGCAAATGAATAGTTCTGCAGTGATCATCGTTGTTGCTGGAATGGAGGGGGCTTTACCAGGGATTGTAGCAGGGTTTACAGACAAACCCGTGATTGCTGTGCCAACTAGTGTGGGGTACGGTGCCCAAATTGGAGGATTTTCAGCATTGCTAACCATGCTGAATTGCTGTGCCGGAGGCGTGGCCGTCGTAAACATAGACAATGGGTTTGGTGCTGCTTATTTTGCCTACACAATAATCAATCAGATTGATAGAGGTTAACTATGAATTATGGCGGCGCGAGTATTCTATACTTTGACTGTTTTTCTGGTATCAGCGGTGACATGGCAGTGGCAGCTCTTCTCGACATGGGTATCGATATAGAGGATTTCAAGAAGCAGCTTAAAGGTTTAAATCTATTAGACTTTGACATAGAGATAAAGAAAACAAAAAGGGGTGGAATTAGATGTTCGCAATTCATTGTTCATGTGGACGAAAAAAAGAATCAATCTAGGTCTTTAGGAGAGATCAAAAACATTATAGAGACGTCTAACTTCGATGAAAACGTCAAGGGATTGAGTTTGAGGATATTTGACAATCTTGCGGAAGCTGAATCTTCCATCCACGGCGTAAGTTTAGAGGACTCTCACTTTCATGAACTAGGAAGTGTTGATTCTATCGTAGATATCGTCTCTTTTTCTATCTGTTTTACCATGATAAAACCTAGTTATGTGTGGTCATCACCTGTAAATCTCGGTAGCGGTACCGTTTCGTGTGCCCATGGGATCTTGCCTGTTCCATCACCCGCTGTGATTCGATTAGCGAAAGGAGCAATTCCCGTATATTCATCTGATCTTTCTTGCCATGAACTTGCGACACCTACTGGTATGGCTATTCTGAAAACGGTGTGCCACAAGTACGGACCTATACCAGAATTGTTTATTGAACGTTTTGGGCATGGGGCAGGTAAGGGTGATTACGAGATCCCCAACTTTCTAAGGGTTTTATACGGGAAAGCCAAAGAAGTTGACAATGTTATCATTATAGAGACAAACATAGACGATATGAACCCTGAATTTTACGGTTTCATATATGATAAACTTTTCCAGGCAGGTGCTTTGGATGTCTACATTACACCTATATATATGAAGAAGCAGAGGCCGGCCCAGAAGCTCTCTGTTATCTGTCACTCAAAAGACGAGCATGAGATTTCCCGCTTATTGTTTGTGGAGACTTCCACTCTAGGTTTGAGGAAATGGGCGTGCCAGCGAAATTTACTGGATCGAAAGATTGTTACTGTTAGAACGTCTGGAGGCGAAGTGGCCGTAAAAATTGCCTATGATAAAGGGACACCGATAAAGTTCAGTCCTGAATATGAGGACTGCCGAAGAGTTGCTCTATTAACGGGGCGCCCCCTGAGGGACATTTACGAAGAGGTTATCGATTTGGCAAAGAAAATATCTAGTAAAAATTAAAGCTCTACTTGCCAATACAAAAGTTTGCAAAGATTTTATCAAGGATAGTGTCATCTACAGATTTTCCCGTAATTTCCTCAAGGGCGTTGAGTGCATCCCAGAGGTCAGCCGCTACTAGTTCAAGTGACGCGTTCCAGATTATGTTGCTTGTCGCTTGGGAAAGAAAGAAAACTGCTTTGTCGATTGCCAATTTATGCCGCATGGAGGTTATTAACAAGTTTTCGCCCTCTGAAGCTTGGTCGATTTCGGAAGTAAAGAGTTTGTGGATTGTCTTTTTTAGATCCTCTATTCCTGTTCCATATTTTGCAGATATATAAAGTGGAGTTTTTCCACCGGTAAGATTGCGAATTGTGTCCTCCGAGATAACTATGGGAAGATCCACTTTGTTTATCGCCGGGATGTAAGATTTGCTACCCAACCTTTGTATGATTCTTATGTCCTCATCCGTTACGGGTGTTGAACCATCGAAGAGTAAAATAACGACATCGGCTGTGGAAACTTTCTCCCAAACCAGTTCAATACCCTCCTTTTCAACTATATCATCAGTGTTTCTTATCCCAGCAGTGTCCGTTAGTTTTACAGGCAGACCTCCGATCTCGATTGTTTCTGCAATGAAATCCCTCGTGGTTCCAGGAATAGGTGTCACAATGGCCCGTTTCTCACCGAGTAAGTTGTTGAGAAGACTTGATTTTCCCACATTTGTCCTTCCAACGATAACTACCGAAACCCCTTGTCGATACATGCGCCCCTGTTTGTAGGAGGCACTGATTCTGTTCAATTTGCCCACAATGTCCTGTAGTTTTTCAACGAATTCCTCTTTTGGGAGAGGGGGTATTTCTTCATCTTCACTGAAATCCAGTACGGCTTCAGTATGGGCTAGCAAATTGCTCAATTCTTCCACAAAAGTTTTTATCTTTTTTCCAACCTCACCACGGAGTTGTGTGAGAGCTAGATTAGCGGCCATTTTGGTTTCGGCGGTGATTAAATCGCATACGGCTTCCGCCTGCGAAAGATCCATACGACCGTTCAAGAAAGCTCTGCGTGTAAACTCACCCGGTTGTGCAAGCCGTGCTCCCGCTTTTAAAACAGCTTCCAACACACGTTGAGGTATAACCCATCCCCCGTGACTGTGTATTTCAAAGACATCTTCTCCTGTGTACGAATGGGGTTTCCTCATGAGCACAGCTAGTACTTCGTCAATAATTTCGTTTGTTTCTTGATCTACCACAAAACCCATGTGCAGGGTGTGGCTCCGCAGCTTAGTGAGGTTTCTGTGAGCACGAAAAACTGTATTCGCAATTTTTTCCGCCTCTGGTCCGCTTACACGTATAACGGCTATTCCTCCAACCCCTTGCGGTGTTGCCAGTGCGGCTATTGTGTCCTCTTTCACTTTTCCTCTTTTTTCTTCCTTGTTGTGTCTGTTTTCTTTTTCCTTACTCTTTTCCTAACAGGAAAAATCGTTATTTTTCGGTTTTCCCCTTCGCCTTCGCTTTTTGTTATCACGTGGGGATCATTACGCAGAGTCAGGTGAATGATCTGCCGTTCATGAGCTGTGAGATTCTCCAGAGTGACTGCTTTTCTGGTTTTCTTTACTTTTTTTCCAATACGTTGCGCTAGAGAAATCAGTTTCTCCTCTCTTTTTTTTCTGTATGATTCCGCATCAACTATGATTTTTTTGTTACCATTAGCTGATCGGTTTATGGCTTTGTTTAGAATGTACTCCAGGGCATCCAGATTTCTGCCCCTTTTCCCAATTATTAGGCCTTCACCATCACCCATAATTGTAAGGCGAATAGTATCCTCTTTTTCCTCAACAGATACAGGCCACGATAGTTGCATACGTTCCAAAATTCCTTCTAGTAGTTCCTTTGCTTTTGTAGAGAGGTTTTGATTATGCTCCGTGGTGGATTGGAGTGCACCACTCTCCGGTATTTGGGAGATTTCACTTGCCTCAATGCCCACTTTGCCAATTTCATCTATTTCAAGTTCCACGTCATTTATGTCTATATGCAGGAGAGAGGCCCTTATCTTAGCTTTCTTTGATCCCAGACCAAGAAACCCTGGTGTTCCTTCAGAAAGAATTTCAATTTGCAGTTTTTCTCTAGGCATTTGAAACAACTCACACGCCTTTTCTATGGCTTCATCGATTGTTTTGGCTTCTATCTCTATTACCTCTCTCATTTGATTCTGTCCCTCACTTGAAACGCTTGTTTATGTAGTACTGTTGTCCAATACTCAGTATGTTGTTGAAGAGCCAATATATAACTAGTCCGGATGGGAAGTTGAGGAATAAGAATGTAAATATGACAGGCATCCATAACATTATCTTCTGCTGTGTTGGGTCGCCTCCCGTGGGTGTCATTTTCTGCTGCCACCACATAGTCGCTCCCATTATAACTGGTGTTATGTAATAGGGATCTTTATCTGAAAGATCCTTGATCCACAAGATAAAAGGAGAGTGACGCAGCTCAATGGCATACAGAAGGGTTTTGTATAGACCAAAAAAAACTGGTATCTGGATAAGGATAGGTAGGCAACCGCCCATGGGATTTATTTTGTGTGCCCTGTAGAGGGCCATTGTCTCCTGGGATAAGCGCTGCCGGTCGTTTTTGTACCTCTCTTGAAGTTCTTTCAGCTTAGGCTGAATTTTCTGCATTTCCTTCATAGATTCATAGCTCTTAGTTCCGAGAGGCCAGAAGATGATTTTTATAATGACGGTTAAAATGATAATTGCTACCCCGTAATTGTGAACGTAACCGTAAAGGAATTTCAATGTGATGAGCAACGGCATAGCCAGCCACTTTAACCAGGAACCAAAGTCTATGGCTTCTTCGAGCTGTACCCCCTGGGCTTTCAATATGGAGTAGTCCTTGGGTCCGATGTATAAATTGTAAGGCACCGAAATGGCCTGACCGGGTGGTACTATGTTCTTGGGAGTAATAAGGGAAACATAAATAAGATTGTTGGAGTTTTTATGAAAAACTGCATTTGCTAAAGTGGGGTTACTGGGTATCATAGCGGCTATAAAATACTTGCTCTCAAATCCACACCAGTTTATTCCTGGTCCGTGAATCTTGGTCTCTTCAAGCTTTTTTATTTCCTGTCTTTCGACATTTTTTATAGAATGTACAATGGGGCCTTGGTGGGCATAGTCCTCTTTTTTCCCCTCTGGATCCGCAAATTGAATCCACGTTAATCCCACATCCTGCGTGAGAGGAGTGGATGACAGATTGGTTACTCGGACTTCAAGATCTATGTTGTATTGGCCAGGACGAAAGGTGAATAATTTCTCCACTTTAATAACACCTGGAATTTCTTTATAGAAGGAAAGTGTTCTTTCTTGGTCAAAAACTTTTATTTCGGAATCTACCCCTGTTTCAAAGGGGGTGTTTAGAGGAATGTCTATCCCGGAGTTGGGTAAAGATACTTGCAACGGTAAGGGCATACCCGATCTGACCTGAACCATTTCTACAAGGTCGGAATTTTCTGCCAGCGATTTTCTGTATTTTTTAAGCTGTAAAGACTTTAGCGCTCCGCCGTATGTTGTGAACACAGCTCTGTACAGGGGGGTATCCACCAGGATTTCTCGTTCCGAAATCTCTGGTTTTGAATATCTTAGGGAAGCTTGTGGCGATTCCTTTTTAACAGCGGTATCGGGGACAGCGGGTGTCCCTTTGATTACATTCTCTGCAGCATTTTTAGGCTGGGAGGTGACCTGCTTTTTGGCCGTCGTTTTTAGAAAGTATATTTGGTATACGGTGATGACTATCAAAGATAGTACAATGGCTAGTATTGTTCTTTTATCCATTCAATTCGTTCTTCCTCCGTCATTTGTTTTTTTCAGCGAACAGGATCGAATCCACCGGGGTGATAGGGGTGGCATTTCAAAATCCTCTTTATGGCCAGTAGCCCACCCTTCCAGGTCCCGTATCGGTGGATTGCCTCCAATGCATAATCTGAGCATGAGGGTATAAAACGACAGCTGGGGGGTATAAGGGGTGAAATAAAGTTCTGGTACAGGCGAATACCTGAGATAAAGAACCTCTTAGTGTTGAGAGTCTTTCTGCAATAAAGATTTAAGTTCATCATAGACATCACGGTACGTTAAATTGGGTACCGTTGGCTTCACTTTTATAACTATATCTCTTCCCGCGAGGATGTCCTTTTTATTCAACCGGAAAAACTCGCGAATAAGTCGTTTTATCCTGTTCCTTCTGACTGCTTTACCAACTTTTTTGCTTGTTATGATTCCCAATCGTCTCAAACCCATCTGATTATCACATACGTACCACAAAAAATGTGTTGATGATCCCCTTATACCCTCCTTAAGAACCCTCAAAAAATCCTTTCTTTTCTTTATCCTTTCTTCCTTTCGAAAAGTGAACTCATTCATCCTGTAGGGGTTGTTTACCCTCCCTACGATTAGACAGTCAGGCGTTTTCTACCTTTTGCACGCCTCCTGCTCAAAACCCTTCTTCCCCCTTTGGTGGACATTCGCACCAAAAACCCATGTGTTCTTTTTCTTTTTAGATTGCTAACTGGCTTAATCGTTTTCTTCATTTTTCATTCATCCGTCTGCAGAGATTTTTGTTCAAAAAGTAGCAGCAACTATTAGCAATAGCCCCCTCTTTTTGTCAAGAACGAATAAAGTAGAACCCAAAGACGTTGTATAATGTTTAAAAAACTGGCAAAATAATCCCATGTTTAAGCTTAAAACTGACCTCAAACCTCAGGGAGATCAACCCAAGGCTATATCTTTGTTAGTAGAGGGTATAAAAAAGGGGTTACCCCATCAGGTTTTGTTGGGGGTAACCGGTTCAGGAAAAACGTTCACCATTGCCCATGTCATTGCGGCGGTGCAGAGACCTGCCTTAATTATAGCACATAACAAAACCCTTGCGGCGCAACTTTACGGTGAGTTCAAAATGCTCTTCCCGGAGAATGCGGTTGAGTATTTCGTGAGTTACTACGATTACTACCAACCCGAGGCGTACATCCCTGCAACGGATACGTATATAGAGAAGGATTCATCTATAAACGACGATATAGACAAACTTCGGCATTCTACCACAAGGTCCCTCTTTGAAAGACGGGATGTTATTGTGGTGGCAAGCGTGTCCTGCATTTATGGAATTGGGGCACCTGAGGACTATTCAGGTATGCATATAGATCTCAAAGAAGGGATGGAAATAACCCGTGATGAATTGCTTCGTCATTTGGTGGGTATTCTTTACGAAAGGAACGATGTTGATTTTCACCGTGGTACATTTCGTGTCCGTGGCGATGTGGTTGATATTTACCCTCCATATGAAGAGGACCGGGCAGTCCGTATAGAGTTCTTTGGAGATGTGATTGATGCCATTACACTCATCGATCCTCTTCGGGGGAAAAAAATCGGAAGGCTTGAGGAGATTTCAATATATCCGGGGAGTCATTACGTAACGCCCGAAGATAACCTTAAAAGAGCTGTATCTTCCATACGAGAGGAGTTGCGTCAGCGGCTTCAGGAGCTGAGAGCTATGGGGAAGCTTTTAGAAGCTCAACGTTTGGAACAAAGAACACTTTTCGATCTCGAAATGCTAGAAGAAATGGGCTACTGCAAGGGCATTGAGAATTACTCCAGACATCTTACGGGTCGTCGTTCTGGAGAACCACCACCTACGCTGCTCGATTATTTGCCAAAGGATGCCCTGATAATAATCGATGAAAGCCACGTTACGATTCCGCAGCTTATGGGTATGTATCGGGGGGATAGATCGAGAAAAGAAACTTTGGTTGAATACGGTTTTCGTTTGCCTTCGGCTTTGGATAATCGTCCTCTTAAGTTCGAAGAGTTTGAAGCCTATCCTCAACAACGCCTCTATGTGTCTGCGACACCTGCAGAATACGAGCTAGGAAAAGCGAATGGAGCTGTTGTTGAACAGATTATAAGACCAACAGGACTAATGGACCCTGAGATAATAGTTAGGAATGCAAAAGGACAGGTGGATGATCTATTGGGTGAGATTAGAAAGCGTACGGAAAAGGGTGAGCGTGTGCTTGTTACTACACTTACGAAGCGAATGGCGGAGAAGCTGACCCAGTACTACGTTGATCTTGGAATCAAAGCTCGTTACCTCCATGCGGACGTAGGCACACTTGAGCGAGTTCAAATAATCCGTGATCTAAGAATAGGTAGGTTTGATGTTCTGATCGGCGTAAACTTACTCAGAGAAGGGTTGGATATTCCCGAGGTATCGTTAGTGGCTGTGCTGGATGCTGATCGTGAGGGATTTCTCCGATCCGAGCGTGCCTTGATGCAGGTAAGTGGAAGGGCTGCTCGAAATGTAAATGGGACGGTTATAATGTATGCAGATGAAGTAACGCTCTCAATGCAGGCGTGTATCAATGAGGTTAAAAGGCGGAGGCGTTTGCAGGCAGATTATAATAGGAAACACGGCATAACTCCTGAATCTATAAAAAAGGAAATAAATTCCGTGTTAACTTCGATTTTTGAGGCAGATTATGTTACAGTTCCTACGGTTCGTGAGGCAGCACAGGAGTATTCTTCAGTTGATGAATTACCGTGTGTAATAAGAAAACTCAAGGAGGAAATGAGGGAGGCTTCGAGAAAACTGGAATTTGAGCGTGCTGCTGCTCTTAGGGACCGAATTAGGGAGCTTACAAAAATACTTGTGGAGTTCGGTGAAGAGGTAGAAGTAATTTGATGAAGTCCGTTAATAAAGGTCATGCAGTGATCGAAAGGTTAATCGTAGCTGTTCCCAATAGCCCCGGCGTGTATATAATGAAGGATGGTGACGGTAACTATATATACGTTGGTAAAGGGAAAGATTTGAAAGCTCGTCTGAGGTCTTACCTAGGAAATGACGACCGTTTTATGATTCCTTATCTTCTTTCCAAAGTTCAGGATGTGGAAATAATTGTGACCGAAACGGAAAAAGAGGCTCTCATATTGGAGAACAATCTAATAAAGGAATACCGTCCTCGATATAACATCTATTTTCGTGACGATAAATCCTATTTTCATATCCGTGTAGACCTTAGAGAGACCTACCCGCGGTTCACCCTTTACCGGCGTCCAAAACAGGATGGTGCCCTGTACTTTGGTCCGTATCCTTCAGGGGCGTCAGCCCGGGAAACACTTGATATCCTTCAATCTGCTTTTCATTTTCGCACTTGTTCAGATAAAGTTCTAAAAAGAAATCGACCATGCATAGAGTTTCAAATAGGGAGATGTATGGCCCCCTGTGTGGGTTGCGTGGATGAAGGAAATTATCGGAAGGCTGTATTGGATGCTATTGCTCTTCTCGAAGGCCGCGAAAAGAAATTACTGGTGGAGCTTGAGAGAAAAATGATGGCTTTTGCAGAGAAGGAAATGTTCGAGGAAGCAGCGATTATCAGAGATAAACTTCTAGCTCTCAACCGTGTTATCGAAAAGCAGAAAATAACCTCCAACGTTTACCGGAACCAGGATGTTTATGGTCTGTATTACGAAGAAGGTGCAGCGCAGATATGTATTCTTAGGGTTAAAGAAGGTAAAATTATTGGCCAGGAATCACCCCCGCTAATTAGGCCGGTAATCCATCCTTCGGAGGTTCTTTCAGCGGTTATTCAACAACGTTACGATAGAAGTACGTTTATACCAGATGAAATTATCCTGCCTGAGGACATAGAACAGAGGACCCTATTATCTGATTGGTTGAGTGAAAAGAAGGGGAAAAGGGTCAATATAAAGGTGCCCAAGAAAGGGAAAAATAAGAATCTTGTGGAGATGGCCAGGAGAAACGCCGAAAATCTGTTTAAACTCCATCTCACAAGTGAAGAAAATCCAGCGGATATATTAAAACTAATGGCAAGAGTCCTGAAATTGAAAGAAGTACCTCAGCGCATTGAGTGTTTTGACATATCCAATATGGGTGGTCGGTATGCTGTTGGGTCTCGGGTCCTATTCCGAGATGGCATGCTAGACAAGTCTTTGTACAGGCGTTACCGGATAAGGCTCCCTTCAGGTTTTGATGATTACGCCATGATGTCTGAGGTACTGAAACGGCGTTTTGCGGAAGACGAGACACCTCCGGATTTAGTTATCGTTGATGGAGGAAAAGGACACCTTTCCGTTACCCGTATGGTTCTTGACGAGATGGGACATTTTCAAGTGGAGGCTGTTGCAATTACGAAGGGTGAGTCTAGACGCAGAAGAAAGCGAGATAGAAATGCGGAGACGACGGTTGGTGCCGATCTTTTATACGTTCATCGTCGTAAAGAACCGATAATTTTAAAGAAATATCCTCAACTCAACCGTTTTTTACAGCGTATAAGAAACGAAGCACATAGATTTGCCATTAATTATCACAGACGTTTGCGCGACAAAGAGGGTCTGGAGTCGTCTCTCGTTAAAATTCCAGGGATTGGCCATAAGCGGAGCAGAGAAATCCTCAGGGCTTTTTGTGGTTTGGAAGAACTCAAGACGGCCACCTCAGAGGAACTTCAGCGGATATCCGGCGTAGGAAAAAAGACAGCCCAGATAATTCTTGATTATCTGAATAAAAAAGGTGCGGAGTGAACTTTTCAACATTATTTGTCATTGCCTTCAGCTTGGGAATGGATGCATTTTCAGTTGCCTTTGGGGTAGGAGCTATAAAAAACAAGGAACTGTTAATGTCCACTTTACGGATCTCTGTTTCTTTTGGAATGTTTCAGTTTGCGATGCCTATTCTGGGATGGTCTGGAGGGAAACTCATCACCGATCTAATAGGAGGATTTGATCACTGGATTGCCTTTGGTCTTTTGACTTACGTGGGATTCAGAATGATAAGAGAAGGTATGGCATCAAATGAGGATGAGAAGTGGATGTATAATGATCCAACTAAAGGTTTTACCTTGTTTCTCCTTTCGATTGCCACGAGCATTGATGCTTTTGCAGTGGGTTTGAGCTTTGCTTTTTTGAAGGTTGAGATACTTTATTCCAGCATAGTTATAGGTGTTATGTGTTCGATCATGACTGCTTCGGGGATGCTCATAGGTTCAAGATTGGGCAATATTATGGGTAAAAGAGCGGCAATTGTAGGAGGGGTTGTTCTCGTTTTGGTTGGTTTGAAGATTCTGATGGAACATTTTTAAAAGTGTTAGAATTTCCCCGTTTTCCCAGCAACCACCATGTTGTCACGATGAATGATCTCATCGTAATCTTTGTGCCCTAGGACTTGTTCTATCTTAGAAGTCTGGAGACCCATTATTTTGCGGCATTCGTCCGCTGTATAATTCACTAATCCTTTCGCAATTATCCTTCCCTCCCTGTCGACACACAGCACTGGATCTCCTACCCGGAAATCACCTTCTACGCCCACAACGCCGGAAGGCAGAAGGCTTTTCCCTTCCTCAACGATCGCTTTTTTCGCTCCTTCATCCACGTATATCTTTCCTCTGGATCGCAGAGTGTACGCTATCCAGTACTTACGACTGTTTAAAGGTTTTTCTTCTGGAAGGAAAAGGGTTCCCCTCTCCTTACCGGCGAAGAGTTCTCTCAGGATTCCCGGTTCCTTTCCCGGTGCTATAACGTAGGGTATACCGAATGCTGTGACTTTCTTTGCGGCTATGATTTTGCTTTTCATCCCACCTGTTCCTACATCTGAGACCTCTGGAGTAGCGGCTTCTTCAATGTCCTCTGAAATTTCTTTAACGAGATGAATGATTCTTGCTTTTTTCGAATGGGCTGGATTACGATCGTATAACCCTTCTGTATTCGTAAGATTTATCAAAATGTGTGCCTCAACAATATTAGCTATCATCGCTGCCAGTTGATCATTGTCACCAAATTTTATTTCATCCGTTGCCACTGGATCGTTTTCATTTATAATGGGCACCACACCCCAATCGAGGAGTGTAAAGAGAGTATTTCTAATATTTAAGAAACGGCGGCGGTCCATTAAGTCCCCCATCGTGAGAAGTATCTGAGCTACGTACACTCCGTGTTTGCTAAAGGCGTTAGAATACACCCGCATAAGTCTACTCTGCCCAATGGCTGCAGCAGCTTGCTTTTGGGGCATGCTCTTTAACACGCCCACAATCCCCATGCGGTGTTTACCTGAGGCTATGGCACCCGAGGTAACGATGACTATCTGGCAACCCCTTTTCCGCAGAGCCACCATATCGTCCACAAGATGTTCTATGATATCCAGGTCTAAACCATTCGCACCTGTTAACACCGCGCTTCCTATTTTGACGAGGACCCTTTTTACGTTTGCGAATATGTCCTTCCTTGAAGGAATGTTGTTACTCATATCTTCTCCTCTGTGACTTTAATTCCTTAAATTTGGAAAGTATCTCTCTCAATACCAGGTCCACACCTTCTCCGGTGATCGCAGAGAAAGGGAAGACTCTAATACCTTCTTTACCAAAAAAATCAATTACAGCCGGAAGCTTATCTTTCGTTTCCGGAATATCTATCTTACCAATACCTACTACTTGCGGTTTTTTCGCTAGGTTCTCATCATATAGGGAAAGTTCTTTGTTCAGAATTTTATAATTATTCCATGCAGCTTCCTTCGTTATTTGAGATATGTCGATTATGTGGAACAGAATACTTGTTCTTTCTATGTGACGAAGGAACCTAACTCCCATTCCCACTCCGTTATGTGCTCCCTCGAGGATACCTGGTATATCTGCGAATACAAGATCATCTTCGTCATTGAAAGAAACTACCCCTAAATGAGGGGCAAGTGTCGTAAAGGGATAGTCGGCGATTTTAGGCCTAGCTGCTGAGATTCTGGAAAGGAAAGTGGATTTACCAACGTTAGGCAAACCCACGATACCAACGTCAGCTATTAATTTTAACTCTAAGATGAGATCCTTTTCCTCACCAGGTAACCCTGGCTGCGCATAACGGGGAGCCTTGTCTACTGGAGTTGCGAATCGGGCATTTCCCTTGCCACCTAAACCACCTTTAGCCACTATTACAGTTTGGCCATCTTCGGTTAGGTCGGCAATAATCTCACCCGTTGACGCATCTCTGACTATCGTTCCTAAAGGAACGTTTATGACCAGGTCTTCGCCATTGGCCCCAGTTCGCTTGTTTCCCTCACCGTGACCTCCATTTTTGGCAGTGAAATGTTGACGGTATTTGAAGTCCAGAAGTGTATGTTTCGCAGAAGTAGCCCGTATAATAACATCGCCTCCTTTTCCTCCATCGCCACCATCTGGACCTCCCCGGGGAATGTATTTTTCCCGCCTGAAACTCACACATCCGCGGCCACCGTTTCCAGCTTTTACTTTTATTTTAGCTTCGTCAATGAACCTCATAAAAAAAGGCACTTACACAGCTTTAAGTGCCTTCCCTTTCCTCACAGACCCTCTAGAACCCTGCAGATTGGTGTAAGTGAAGAAAATAATGCAACGTATTTTCTTTTTTTTGAGTTAAATCTTCTTAACTTCTACAGCTGATTCCCCCCTCTGATCTTTCTTCACGGAAAACTCCACCCGATCACCTTCCTTCAAAGTACGAAAACCCTCAGCAATAATTGCGGTGTGGTGCACAAAAAGATCTTTTCCAGATTTCCGAGTGATAAAACCGTAACCTTTTTTGTCATTGAACCATTTAACAATACCCTGTTCTCTTTCTGCCATAAAAGCCAGAGCCTCCTTAAAAATTTGGGTAAACTTACGCTTCAGCGTAAACACTAACCTTTTTTCTATTTTTATCCAATCTCTCGTACTTTACAATGCCGTCTATTAGTGCATAGAGTGTAAAGTCTTTACCCATACCCACGTTACGGCCTGGATGTATCTTAGTTCCCAACTGACGTACCAGGATGGCTCCGGCTTTTATCCTCTGTCCACCAAAAACCTTAACCCCCCGGCGCTGGGCATTACTGTCTCTTCCGTTTCTTGAACTTCCCTGGCCTTTCTTATGTGCCATTGTTAGTTACCTCCCGGTTTAAGAAAGTCGGATTTCCCTGATTCTCAACTGCGTCAACCTCTGGCGATGTCCTGTTTTTTTTCGGTACCCCTTACGCCGCTTCATCTTAAACACATAAATTTTGGGACCTTTTATCTGGGCCACGATTTCACTGATCACTTGGGCACCACGGACGTTAGGTGTACCTATAAGATACTCAGAACCGCTTTTGACCATGTAGATCCGGTCAAATATTACTGTATCTCCTTTTCCTCCCTCTATTTTCTCAACAGTTATAATGTCGCCTTCTGAAACCCTATACTGTTTTCCACCTGTTTCAATTACCGCGTAAGACATATCTCCATACCTGAAAAATTTTGAATCAATAGTCTAAAGTAATTATCACCCATTTGTCAATAAGAATTGTGATAAAAAAGTTTCCTCCTTAATAATTTTTGTCATTTTTGCTAAATTTAGTGGAATGTTAAGAACCTGGATCAACACATCAATGGGTCTTACTCCCCCTTCAGGGGTTAAGGCGAGCCGCATATAAACTACTTCTCTTTCTCTATCGATTAACAGTGACTCTACTAAAGGTCGAATGTTCCGCATTTTTTTACTTTCACATTTATCTGTATAACCATGTATAATTTCAAAAATTTGTGCGCCCATAAATTCTGAGACTCTGCGCTCCATATCTTCCCATTGTTCGGCTGGTATTCCCTTTGGTAGCCAACACGAATACTGAAAACCCTTTACAATCGTTGCTGTTTTTGGGGATTTTTCTGGAACTTCCACCATTTCTACAACACTCAAACCTGCAGGCAATGCGGTGTTGATTTTAACTAGCAATTCGGGAAGGGAAATTTCGGGGGGGGAAATGCGGATATCAGCGTATTCACCGCTGCTCTGCATGCCTACGGATGTGGCTGTCGCAAAAGAGATCCGTGGATGGGGGTGGAATCCTTCTGAAAACTGAAAAATTATGCCTGCCCTGCAGAAGGCTCTACAGAGGGCTTGTGATACATCGATGTGAGAAAGAAAGCGTGCCAGACCTTCTTTTGTATATTTTATACGGAAATTCTTTATTTTTCTCGAGATTCGTTTAGGTTCATCTGTTTCCTCTTCTTCCTCTTTTTCTTTAGCCCTAGTGTTATATACCCTGAGGGATGCGCAAACCCCACATGATGTACAATCACTGAAGCGACAGTCGGGTGTCTGTTTGCCCTGATGTGCCATTTGAAGTTCGTCCAAGAGAAACTGTTTCGTAAGACCTGTGTCTATAAATTCCCAAGGAAGGTCAGTATCAATTCGTCTGGGGCCCAAGTAGGATTCCGGTTTGATACCTGCTAGTTCAATTGCTTTTTCCCATAGTGGGAAATTAAGTTGATCACCCCAGGCGTCGAACCGGCATCCTAGGTTGTACGCTTTCTCCACAAGATCGCATAGTTTTTCATCGCCTCTGGAAAAGATACCTTCCAGAAAGCTCATCTCTGGCGAATGCCATTTCACTTTGAACCGTTTAGATCTAAGATATCTCTTCAGAAGATTCAATTTTTCTTTAGACTCATTAAGGGATAGTTGCCGCTCCCACTGAAATGGAGTATGGGGTTTGGGTACAAAGGTGGATATATTCACAGTGATTTCACCTTTTTTACCTATTCGCTGGGTTGCTTTAAAGGCTATGTCTGCTATTCCTTCAATGTCACTCGAGTTTTCTCCTGGCAAACCAATCATGAAATAGAGCTTTACGGATTGCCATCCCGCATCAAAAACTCTTTCGAGTGTTTCCATCAATTCTTCCTCGGTATTACCTTTGTTGATGATCCTCCTTAAACGGTCTGATCCGGCCTCAGGGGCAAGGGTGAAGCTCGTTTTCCTAACCTTCTTTATGCTTTCAACCATGTTTCTTGTCAATGTTTCCACTCTCAGTGAAGGCAATGCGAGAGCAATTCTCCTCTCGTAAAAAAGATCCACCAGCATTGTTAAGAGCTCCTCTATCCTACTGTAATCTCCCGAGCTGAGTGAAAGCAATGATAGCTCGTTGTACCCAGTGGCCATAATTACCTGTTCTGCCATGTTTATGAGAACGGATAGATTTCTTTCCCTTATGGGCCGCCACACCATACCTGCCTGACAGAAACGACAGCCTCTGGTGCACCCGCGGGCGATTTCGAGAACGGCCCTATCGTGGATTGTTCTAATTATGGGTACAACCGGTGAGCTAGGCTCGGCATACACATTCAAATCAGCAATGACCCTCTTTTTGATCAGTTGAGCTCCCTTGTGAATGGAAGGGACGTATACTCCCTCTAGTTCGGAAAGGGCTTTTAGAATGGCCGATCTAGAGAATCTCCTATCCTTTGCTTCTATTACTGTTTTTGCAATTTCCAGTATCACTTCTTCCCCTTCACCTATAACAAATGCATCCACAAAAGAGGACATAGGCATGGGATTGAAAGCACATGGTCCACCGGCAATCACTATGGGGTGCCCGTTGCGCCTATCTTCTGATCTTATGGGAATACCTCCGAGATCAAGCATGGTGAGCACGTTTGTAAAGGAGAGCTCGTATTGGAGGGAAAATCCAATGACATCAAAGGAACTGAGGCTGGTTCCCGATTCAAGTGTATAAAGTGGTACACCCATTTTCCGGAGGTAGCGCTCCATATCAGGCCAAGGTGCGAAGACCCGTTCTGCAATGACGTCGGGTTGGTTATTGAGTAGGGCGTAAAGTATCTGAAGCCCCAAGTGTGACATTCCCACTTCATATACGTCAGGAAAAGCGAGTGCAACACGGAGCCGAATGTGCTTTGAATCTTTTTTTTTCGCATTTACTTCCCCACCGATATAGCGTCCTGGTTTATCGACAAAAGGAAGAATTTCGTTAAGGCTACACTTCATTCTTCTTCCTCTTTGGGTGTGACGTATTTGTACCAGTTTTTCTCAATGTCTCTGTACTGTGCTCTTGCGAAACGCTGTGGGAAGTCCTCTCTTGATAGGTATTGAAGGGTATCTCTTTTGAAGGATTCCAGAAGTTCCTCAAAGACTCTATCTTTGTCTTCGACCTTTACGAATGTGCGTTCTTTACGGTACTCATATAAACCCGTCTGCCCTAAAGTTTTGACGGTCTTTTCGTAATGCTCTTTCTGTAAAAAATACGAGGGCTGGAAAGGTACCTCTATCTGAGCCGCAAGTTCCACCCTATACGTGTCTTCTGCTATTTTTCTGGTGCGATCCCAAATTTCAAGGATAAGCCCGTTAGGAAGAGGAATCCTTTCGTGAAGTTTCATTTAATTACACCCTCCCATTTGTTTTACGTGCCTTTATCATCTTTGGTCTTGACCTGCAATGTCATTCCATCTATAGTCGAGAACCTATTTAAAGCGAAAAAGTTCTTTTTGTCAAAAGGTGAGAGGCGATGGAATCGGCTGATAATGCCAATGCTATACTTCTCCTCTCTTGTCCGGATCGGAAGGGTTTAGTGTACAATATTTCCAATTTCATATACCGGCATAACGGTAATATTGTGCACGCAGCACAACACACCACGGCAAGCAAGATATTTTTCATGCGTGTTGAGTGGGAGTTGAAAGATTTTGCAATACCTCGGGAGGAGATAGGACTAGTCTTTCGCCACGTGGCGAAACAATTAGATATGAGATGGGAACTTCATTTTACAGATGAGGTACAAAAATTAGCAATTTTCGTATCTCGTCATCCTCATTGTCTGTACGACCTTTTGCTCAGACATAGAATGGGAGAGTTTCGTGCTGAGATTCCTGTGGTGATTAGTAATCATCCAGATCTTGAGTCTGTGGTAACTCAATTCGGTTTGAAGTTTTTCTATTTCCCCAAAACTCCGGATAACAAAAGGGAACAGGAAGAAAAAGAGCTAAAGATTCTGCAGGACATGGGAATAGACTTGATCGTTTTGGCCCGTTACATGCAAATCTTTACAAAGGATTTTGTTTCTCGGTACCCAAATAAAATGATAAATATACACCACTCGTTCCTACCGGCTTTTGTGGGCCCCAAACCATACCACCAGGCGTATGAAAGGGGGGTTAAAGTTATCGGGGCTACGAGCCACTATGTGACGGAAAATCTAGACGACGGACCTATTATTGCTCAGGACGTGATAAGGATTAGTCATCGTGATTCTGTGGAAGATATAATGCTGAAAGGAAAGGATCTTGAAAGGATTGTTTTGGCCCGGGCCGTTCGTCTGCACCTGGAACATCGCATCCTTACCTATGGATCAAAGACAATTGTCTTTGAATGAGTTCTTCTAAAATGGAACAAAGTTCATACATTCATCTCTGCCAGCCTGGAAAAGACAAATCCTGTGCAGCTTGTTGTGGTCTTTACAACTATGTGGATAGTTCTCGGGAAGCTTTAACAGAGAGGCTAAAAAATAGAACGAAAATTTTTTCGTCGATAAGGGAGCCTGATCTTGAAGAATTGGCAAAGTTTTCAGCATGCTTACGGTCTTTTGAGGATCAGAGAAGACGGTACGAGGTTATTTACTGTTGCGAGTTTCTTGGGTTTCTGGACGAAGAGATGAAGAGGGTTGGGTGTCTCATTCATCCCTTCCAGAACAAAGGTAAGGATTTGAGAGAAATTTCTTTCTATGGCCGTGAGCTATGTGCAGGTCACTTCTGCCCGAGTTTCCATTATCTGTCCCCATTGGAAAAAAAGGTGGTCGTTGATGTTCTCGACGATTGGTATGTGTACGGTCTTGTCGTTACGGATATAGATTTTGTGAAGGAATTTTTCCGACATCTGAGTGATGCTATCGGAGAAACCCCGAAGGAAGAGGCTTTTCAAGACGACGAGCTGAAGAAGTTAGTTAAAGATTATTTGGAGCTTAAGATAAATTGGCCATTTAGAAGTGAAGATGCGAAGCGATTCGGGCAGTTTTACTTCGATGGTTCACAGTATATGATCAAATTTATAGATTACAAGTCATTGGGATTGGAAAGATCCCGTTTTGACAGGATGTTTCTCTCTCTGTCTTCTGATTTTAGAAGTGCGGAAGATGTCCTTAGGGCTGAAGAAATTATTTCCCATTATATTATCTCTTTTGCTACAACTTACGTAAAGAAGTTTTGAGTTTGATTGACGATGTTTAGAATTTCTGTTGACATAAAATGCATGCTGATTTTTAAAAAGGCATAAGAGTTTTAAGAAAAGGAGGGTTTGATAATGGAGAAGACGCAGAAGGAAATCCTCTACTCACGGGAGGATATAAAAAAACGTGTTGAGGAACTTGCCAGACAGATTAATGCGGATTATAAGGGGAAAGATCCGGTCATCATAGGTATTCTGAAAGGTGCCTTTGTATTCATGGCGGATCTGATTCGTCATCTGGAAATTCCCTGTACAGTGGACTTTATTAGGCTTGCGAGCTATGGCTCAGGATCCATCTCTTCGGGAGAAATAAAGGTTACAAAGGACATAGAGACGGATATAAAGGGTAAAGATGTGCTTGTAGTAGAGGATATCATTGATACGGGTTTAACTCTCCGGTATTTGGTTGATCTTCTCAGAGAAAGGGGACCATCTTCGCTTAAAGTATGTGCCCTTATAGACAAACGTCTCCGTAGACGAGTGGAATTCGAGGCGGATTACGTCGGTTTCACCATGGATGATGGTTTTGTTGTCGGTTATGGTCTCGACTATAATGAACAAGACCGTAGCCTGCCAGATGTCTATATAGTAAAAAATGTGTAGTTACAACCCTAAGTAGGATTTAGTGATGGTAATCGAGTGTGCAAAATGTAAGACGAAGTACCGATTTGATGAAACTCAAGTGGAAGAAAACATTGGTTTCTGGGTTAGGTGTACGCGCTGTGGTGAAGTTTTTTTCCAATTGAGGGATGGTATACCGAACTTTCAAAGAGAAACGATACATCACGAGGAAGAGGGTGGTCTCCAGGGTGATCTGTCTGATATTGAGAATGAGGCCGAAAGGAAGAGAAAAAAGCGCAAAATGTTTTGGCTGGGAATATCAGCTTCTATACTGATAACTTTTTTGGCAATGGGAACTGCGCTGTTTATGTTTTCCACTGAAGTGGAAAATTTAATGCGAGGGATATTACAACCAACTGCTTTTTTGTTTGAACCTCGCACGTCACCGAAGGAGTCTTCTGGTCCATCGCAGATAAGGATTGTAGATTTACAACAGAGGTTTGTGTCCAATGTTTGGATGGGCAACGTGCGGGTTATTGAGGGTATGGCGAGGAATGAGGGTACAACTTCCCTTACGAAGATAAAGGTAAAAGCTGAACTATTTGATGCTGGAGGGGTACGAGTTATGGAGGGTTTCGCCTACTGCGGAAACCTACTCACAGACAAGGAGCTTGGAACTTTAACAGCTGAAGAGATAAACAGAAAGCTATCCAATCCTGCTGGTTCTGATTTTCCCAGTACGAGTGTCGCTCCTCGCTCTGCGATACCTTTTATGATAGTCATATTTGGTGAACCACAAGGAGTAACAACTGCTTATGTTTCGGCTATTGAAGCGGAACGGTTACTGCAGTAATAGACGAACTACCGTTTTCGGCTGTCGTAAATTTTAATGATCCTGTCGGTGATATCAATTGCTTCGTTAGCTGTTACGATAGCACTTCTCTCAAATATTGCTGTAAACTTTTCATTACGTGCAAAGTCCCTTACGATGGTGACAATCTCTTCGAGGAGTTTTCTACTCAACTCCATGTCCCGTCTCCGTAATTCTTCGTCTACATCTTGTTTTAAATAGGTCAATTCCCGTTGGGCCTGCTTGAGTGCTTTTATTTTTTCGTTGCGCTGTGCTTCCTCTTTTCGGGGGTCCAACTTGTTTATTTCTTCTTCGAGATTTTTAATAGCTTTTTCTTTGTTCATCACCTGCGTTCTCTTTTCTTCCAGTTCCTTTTCGAAAGTCGCTCTCGCAGCTTTGGCAGCTTTTGAATCCCTGAGAATTCGTTGTATATCCACAATGCCTATCTTTACGGGACCGATGCTGCTTTGGTCTTTCTGAGCAGCTTTAGCCATGGATAACGGTAGGAGCAGAAAAATGAAAAACAGAGCTAAACTTAACTTCCTCATTGTACACCTCACGTAGTGTCAAAATTTCTCCAAAATGATAGAACTTGACATGGTGGAAAGTTATAGTGTAACGTAGTTCTCAAAATCCATTTGTTTTTTTTCAATGTTCAAATTTAAAAAGGTTAAATCCAACATTAATTCCTCTATCATCATTGCTTTCCAAAGTAAAGAAAGGAATGCCCCATGAAGAAAATCCCCTTTTGTGTTGTGGTATTTACCATCCTGGTATCTTTAACTTTTGTTTTTGTTCCAGCTATGCGCTCTTATGGTCAGGAACAAAGTCCTAGTCTCCGGGAGGGAATCGAACAGTACAGGGAAGGCAGCTACGAAGAAGCGATTGAAATACTTGAGAAAGTCCGTTCGAAAGACCCCACGTCTTCGACGGCAGCGTTCTTTCTGGGACTAGCTTATAAACAAGCTCAGGATTATGCGAAGGCTCTAGTCAATTTTCAGGATGCGGCACAGCTGAAGCCGCGCATAAAAGAGGCTTTTGTAGAGATTATAGACTCCCTGTACCAGCTGAACAGGATAGATGAAGCGAAGAGATGGATACAGATTGCCGAACAAGAAGGTGTGTACCCAGCTCGCGTAGCTTTTCTCAAGGGGCTTGTATTCGCCAAAGAAAACAAAAATCAAGAGGCGATCGAAGCTTTTGAAAAGGCAAAACAGCAAGATCCCTCTCTCAGTCAATCCTGCGATTTTCAAATCGCCATGCTCTACATGAGGGAGAGGAAGCTAGATAAGGCTAAGGAGAGATTGCAGACTGTAATAACCCGTGATCCCCTTTCTGATCTTGCAACCTTTGCGAGGCAATACAAGGATATTGTGGAAAAAAGGATGTATCTCGAGAGACCGCTTCGCTTAACTCTTGGTGTTTTTGGGGGTTACGATACCAATATAGTTACCAAGCCTACAAACGATGTTGTGGCCGGAGACATCACTGATGAAAGGGGACGGGTACTTCAGAGTTATCTCCGCATCGACTACATTCCTGTGCTCAAGGATCCTTGGATTTTAAATGCCTCGTATTCAGCAACATTAAATGTCAATCAGAAACACACCCATTCCCATGATTTCTTCGCTCAGACGTTCTCCCTTTCTCCGGGGATAAATTTCGGTCGTTTTGCTACTAACCTGAATGTTAGTTTCACGAACGTTCTTCTGCGAACGGATCCCGATACTTCGCCTCCACCGGATTCGAACCCCGGTTACAAACGATATTTGGATGATTTTTCAATAGGCCCGATTTTCCGTGTTCTTATCAGAGAGAACCACATTTTGGAAATACACGGGGGTTACGATAAAAAGGAATTCTACAATCAGAAAAAAACGTCATCTCGCACGGACCGCTTCTGGGAAAACAACAGGGATGCCGTGGGTCCAAAAGCTTATTTAAGTTGGATTTGGCTCTTTACTGAGAATGCTTTTCTTAACGTTCGTTACGATTACTCGAAAGATCACGCTGATGGTATGTACTGGGATAACGAGGGACATAGGGTAACGGCAAATCTCATTTTTCCCCTTTTATCCAGGGAGAAGCTGGCACGTTTTGGTCCTTTGAGCATGCAGGTAACAGCGAGTTACCTCTATCAGAGGTATACATATGAGCAACCCTTTCAGGATAACGATGGTTCCTCTAAGTCGGCAAACAGAAAAGACAAAAGTTTCACAGGAAGTATAGGAATCAATTGGGAATTTTACCGTAACACCAGTTTTATTCTTCAGTACACTGGAACAAATTGTAATTCGAATATTCCGGCTAACGATTATCATCGTAATTTGTACACTGCGGGAGTGGAATTAAGATTTTAAAATTATCAAGAAATTAGGAGTTAAAACCCCATGATCAACAAGAAGAGATTTAAAATTGTTGGCCTTATGGTCATATGTTTACTGTTTACCGCAGTTTCATCTTTTGCCCAGACTGTAGGAAGAATCACCTATATCGAGGGCAATGTGGATATTACAAAGCCCGGCAAAGCAGCGGTTCCTGTAAGGCTGGGGGATGGGGTTGATATAGGAGATATCATTCGAACTAAGTTAAAATCAAAGTGCGAGGTTACATTCACTGACGGAAATGTTCTTCGTCTTGCCGAAAATACCCGTATTCGCGTTACAGAATACACGATGGGGAAAGATGGAACCTTGAATCTTTTCCGGGGAAAAATCCACAGTATTGTGAGTGCCACAGGTGTTGTTAAGGGTTCTCGATATGAGGTACATACACCTACGGCAATAGCTGGTGTGAGGGGTACGAACTTTTTCACCTATTTCCAGGCAGGTGTCACAGGTGTCATTTTTAAGGAAGGTCAGGGTTATGGATACAGCTTAAACAGACCTGAAGAGGTGGTAACGATCAAGGCCGGTCAGACTATGATTGTTGTTGATCCGAGTCAGCCGCCTGTATTGAGGGCTGCGACACCTCAAGAAATAGAGAAACATACTCAAGATACAGCCCCTGCTGAAAAGAAAAAAGAGGAAGCTAAGAAAGAGGAAAAAAAAGAGGAAGCACCCTCTGTGAAGAGGGAACAAGCGAAGGAAGAACCTAAAAAAGAGGAAGCGCCGCCGACCACTGCTGAACTAACGCCAGCACCTGCACCGGAAACGCCGGCGACGGAAACTAAGACAGTCACCGCGGTTCAAAAAACAACGCCTCCTCCTACTCAGCCCCTCGTGCCGGTAAAACAGGATACAACCCCCCCTGAAATTACTATCGTGTCAACCCAAGCAGAGCCAACCACTGGTTACAGGTTGTCGAATGTGGATGTTTCCCTCTCCAGTAACGAGGATGCGACGTACTATTACCGTATAGATGGGAGTGATTGGACTGAAACACCTAAAAACTTCACTCTTTCCAATCTGTCAGAGGGTGATCACACTCTGGAAGTCAGAGGTAAGGACGCAGCGGGTAACACGTCTTCTCCGAAGACACGCTCTTTTCACCTGAGCCGTTACGATTTGAGTGGTATGTTTGTTATGAGTGGAAGTAATGTGCAGAACGGTGATGCTACGGGAAAGGTAGCAGGGGTTTCGAACGATAACTGGGGTGGTTGGGGAATAAAAATGGGTGGTTATGGTAACTATCCTACAGATTCTTGGAAAATACAAGCGGGTGGGCAGAGTTATGAGACAACCGCTACGAATGAAGATGGTTACTGGATAGAAACAGTGGATGGGACTACAGATTACAATACCAAAAAACTTAAAGGCACCTCTGACTTTACTTATCTTTCCAAGGATAGACGGGGTTATGGAACAGGAAAGACAGAGGGTTTCTACGAAGAAGCTGGATCCGTTTACCGTTACCAGCTAAATGATTCAGGTAAAGGCAAATATACGGAGATCCCTCTGGTCTTCAGCGGTCTTGTTGACGCAAAGTATCATTACTTCGATGATGAGTCTTCAGAGGTGACCCCGGATGGAGGAAGTAAAAGCATTGTGGGTTCCACTGCGTCACCCTTTGAAAGCGCCACGGAAACTAATGTTTCCGGCAATGATGTCGATCTGTATGTAATGGGTAAATCAGATTCTTACCATCCGGCTACGTGGTGGGGTCGTGTATCGGGGAGTTATGTCGGGAGCACGAAGCTACCTGATGGTTTTGTAGCGAGCAGAACATACGAGGACTTTATGGAGGGGATGCTGCTAAGTCTCTATGTAGACGGTTCAGGGAAGGCGGGCATACTTGAAGGTAAATTCGAAGGTTCTAACTACACAGGCATTTCTATGTTCAAGTCCACAACAGGATCTATAAAGGCCACGTTGAAGGATACAGGATATACGAGCCAGACGACGGAAAAGAACTATATTGAAGGAACCTACTATGGTGATTTTTTACCAAACGCTTATTATATACAAGATGTGGCGCAGGGTTATCTAGGTGCTTACACTGTACGATTGATAAAGGATTCTAAACCAGCTGCGTGGGGAATCTTCAACATGGAGCTTGGAGGTAAGTTCACGAAAGATCCTACGAATAATTGGCGTTTAGAAGCGGGTGGGACCAGTTGGTTAGGAAACGAGGATACAGAATACTGGGTTTCTAGGATCAACGGCAGTCAGTGGTCGTATGACGAGACGAAGGGTTACCGGATAGTGGGTGAATTTTCCGGCGGTCGTTATATAACCGAAAAGTCGCTCGGGGTTATAAAGGGGAAACTCCTTGGGAGTTACGAGATTGGCGATGGTTTTGGAAGCTGGGTGGCTGTTGGAATGGGAACCTTCGAGCGAACCCACGATTTAACAAAAGCACCCAACTTCAGCAGTGTTCTGGAGGAAGGAAATCTTGCCGCTGTGGTTCCTGGAGATTTTTATGTGGGGATGTACAAGAAGCACTACTCACCGGAGGGTATGCCATACGAACACCACACCCTGGAATACGAATATGGGTACTTTAAAGATGGACAGGGTAACACTAAGAAAGGTTTCCGTTCAGAATATAAAGAAACACTGAAAAATGGTGAAGAAGTCGAGGAAGAATGGCATTACTATCACAATCAAACATATGTAAAATGGAATTATGACGCCGAACGTTTTGTGGAAAAGGGAGATGCTCCGAGTAATCTGGACTTGTCCACAGAACCACCAACCTCTAATAATTTCCCTGGTGGTGAAGAGGCTGGATACTATAGTGTTCACAAACAATCATTCCCCACCAATAGTGTTCAACAGGTGGCGAAACTCGACGGTGTTATGGGTGGATTAGGGAACCTCTGGACAGCGAGTAAAGATCAGAAAAAAGGCAACGATGTGAACATTGCCATAATTGGGGAATACAGCTCTGATATAGGTTTACCTGTTATTTACGGTTCTATTATTCAAAGCAAAAGATATTTGGAGGGAGGTATCAGCTACACCACGCCCGATGGTGGGGCGTATTACGGATGGCTTGGAGGAGTCGTGGATGCTCATTCAGCGGACAATATGGAAGGCAAGTTGTATGGGCTATACATTGCCCCTAACGGTTCCGCAGGTTATCTAAAAGGATCCGTTTCTGGGAGAATATACACAGGTATACGCATGTGGGAAGTGGATGGAACCATACATCCCGAGTATGTAAAGGAAACCACCGGTATCGAAGCAAAGGATTTCCTCAATCCATCCAAGGATAACCTGGTAAAGGGGGCAATTGAGGCCCAGATGTCCTTTGGGTCTTTCGAGAACACTGGTTGGATAGGTAAAATGGCAATGGGCTGGGGTGAGTCTCGTTCCATCAAAGGACAGGATTGGGGAATCTTCTACGTCATTCACGGAGTGGATAACTTCTATGAGAATCCGCAGAATAAGAAGAACTTCACCGTTCAGACAGCTGGAGTAGGTGAATTTGGAGCTTTTCAAGATAAATCGGGCAGCTTCGTTCCTGATTACGGTTATTGGGCTGTGCAGGTTAAGGGAATCGTGGATTTAGAAGCGGGGAAGATTTTCGGTGAACTTTCTGAAGGCGAGACAGCTGGAAAATTCCTGACTTATACAAAGGCGGGTATGATTAGCGACTGGCGCATGTTGGGAACTATAACTCCTGATGAAGGTAACAGTACAAAAGGTCGTTGGCAGGCTATCTCTGTGGGAACGTGGGAAGCGGATCAAAGTTTATCTTTCAGTAGTGGAATCGGCGGAAAAACCCTGCCGGAAGTTAGAGAGAGGAAGAGAGGTTATGTAAACTACAATGCTGGATATTCAAGCTTTAGCTACGCCTATGACATCAACCGGGAGAAACCGGAAGGATACGTGTCTAATCAAAAATATGTGGGTCCGGGTGCGCACGAGAGGACTTGGAAGGATTATCACTATAGTGGAGTTAATGATACTCCAATCATTGAAGTATGGACTAAAGCAGCAGACAAACCGGAGGGGCAAGCAACGTATTCGTATGGTGGAACATATACGAAAGATAATATTGACGACAAGATTTATCAAGATATGTACAGTTTTACTGGTAAAACTGCGCCAGATGAGGAGTACCAGGAACACTATTTTCCAGACAGGGGCGGTGATTTTAGAGGCATCATGGGAGGTTATGGAACATCTCTCTGGAGTTCAATGAAGGATAACCCAACGAACCTTGTCTTTCTAGGACTTTACGATAACGAGGAACACAGAAAACGCATAATTTTCAATGGTGAAATCGTAAGTTTTGATCCAAAAGTGACCTTTGATGCTTATTCCAATTCAACTTCGCCCGTTGGTGGCGCTTATTACGGCTTCTTCGGCGGTCTCATTGACGAAAATGTTCGAGATGTAAACGGAGCCGTTTATACCCTCTATGTCGATGATGGTGCCAAGGGATCCACGCAGAGAGCAGGTATCTTGAAGGGCTCATTTTCTGGGAACGTATATCCGCGAACTGTGGAGGCGTTCGAGCAGGGAGGTATATGGGACGCTGAGGGGAGCATATATAAAATTGTAATGAAAGAAGGTACCAATCTCGAACCCTCGCAATTCAATCCTGGAGACCTAATAACCAAGGATAAAGAATACTACAGTGAACACTTTATTTTTAATCACGAGGAAAGGTATTCCACGTTGTCCGATTTTTCAACGAGCGCTTATGCTTCTATTGTTATGAGTGCTTTCATAAAAGGGGATTACTGCTGGGGTATTGTCCAAAACATAGAGGCCGGCACGTACACAGGTACACCTTCAGGCAAAGTTGAATTGGCCAGGAGTGTGGACTGGAAAAACAACCAGGGTGGCCTTAAGATAACTACATCTACTTATTCTGATACTGATTGGAATGTAAATAAAGAGCGGATTTCCGGAACTTTTACAGGGTCAGTAACCCAATGGGAAGAAGCGAAGGTTTATATGATGGGTGGAGATATTCACGGAATGTTCAATCCTTCCATTAAAACATACGAAATGGCCATAACAGGCGGAGTGGTTACGGTGGATAAATTTATGGAACTGGTAGGTTCTGAGACTGGCAGAGAAAACTTAAAATCACTTAATATTCCCACTGTTTTTGTGGGGAAAGATACCTTGAGTGGCAATTACGGTGACCTAACTGTAAATATGAATAACGTTTCCTTCTATGCATATTCCACTGGACAGTCACCCCGCATTTGGGCGACCAACGATGTTAATGGGACATTCACTCAAGCTCCTCAAACAGGAACCATTGTTCCGTTACAAGGTTCTGTCCTTGAGGCCCAGTTTAATATACAAAAGTGGGATGGGAGTAAGTGGGGCGCAAAAGTTATGGGACAAACACAATCAGGCAAGAACTTAGGTGGTTACGAGATTAAGTTCACTGGTGGTGCGGCAGGCACAATTAATCAGCAGGCTGGTACCTTTTCTGGAACGGCGGCGGGTATATCTGTCCCGAAGAGTGGCAGTAGCGGACAGTAGAAGTAAAATTCAAGAATCTTTACTTAGTTAGATCTCAATTTTTCAGCTTGCCCACGCTGTGGGCAAGCTTTTTTAAATCGTAAAAAACACTTTCCTCAATGGTTCCAGTCCAACAGGGCAGAAGGGAGTTGTTGTGGAAGAGGGGTTCTCTTTCAAGTGGATAAGGGCTTGAACGTTTTGATTGTTCCCAGAGTGCTGTTCCTGGAACGGGAGAAAACTCCGCAAGTATCGGTTTTGCCCCAAGGTTGTGCACAAACCTGATGGATTGTAAAACTTCTTCTGGTTGCTGGTCAGGTAAACCGCAGAGAATGTAGACGCCGATTTGTGTCCCCTCGTAACCCGCCTCTCTCAGGTATGAAACCGCCATCTCCAGCTCTTGGTTTGTTATCTTTTGGCCCCACTTTTTTTGGCTTTCTTCGTTTGCTGTTTCGAACCCTAAACGGAGTGTAACAAATCCTGCTTTGAAAAGCAGTTTTGCCAGCTTTGGGGTAATATACCTGGCATGCAACCCGTTGGGGCAGTGGAACCGTAAGTCGAAATTTTGATGCACGATTTCTTCCAGCATGGGGATAACTGAGATTTCAGCGTCAAGCAAAAAGGCATCGTCGTATATTGAAAAGTCTTTTACTCCTTTTGTTTTGGACCAGTAAGCGATCTCTTCTAAGACTCTGTTTGGGTTCCGTCTTAAAAACTCGGGAGAAAGAACACTGGAAGCACAGTATGAACAACTGAATGGACAACCTCGGGAAGTAAGGATAGGCACCTGATCCAGTTCCGGAAGTAGGTCAAAGGCGGGATAGGGTAGTGCATCCAATTCGGTTTTATGGGGATCAAACGTAAGAGGTAGCTTTAGAACCTCGCGTATAATGAAAGAAACAGACTTTTCCCCTGGCCCTGTAAGGACAATATCTGCCCCAGAGAGAGTTGCGTGCTCTTTACAGAGGGTAGCGTAAATTCCTCCCAGGACAACCGGCGTTCCCGGAAACACTTTTTTGATTAGCGATATGATCTCCCACACTCCCAAATACCAGTATGTCATAGTGGTGCCCGTGATGACCACGTCGGGTTGCTCTATGCTGGATAGGTATTTTTCGATTAAAATCCTAGGGACACCGTATCTATGAAACTTTTTGTTAACCCCCACGAGGGATTCCGGTTTTGAGACTACCTCTTTGATGAATTTACCGTGTCCACCTAGTTTGCGGCGAGGCAGTGAATGGAGTTCATCACGGAAAAGATGAGGATCGAGGCAGTCAACGAAGGTTACTTTTGCGCCATTTTCTCTCAGGTATGATGCGATGTATAAAAGTCCGAGGGGTTTTAGCCAGTAGTCGTACGCTGCAAAATCGTATATCCAGGGATTTATGACGAGAACGTTTTTCATCGTGGATATTAATATCATCCGATTTTTTTGGCGGCAAGTGCACTTTTCCGGATCCATACGTCTAATGAGACAAAAGAGTGGAAATGTGGTAAAAGATTAAAATATGAGTAGAAAGGCAATATTTATTTCCGATGCACATCTCAAAAGGCCCACCGACAGGAACTACCAGAGTCTACTGGCATTACTGAACAACTGTTCATCTGGTGATAAAAAAGACCCCAATCTAATGGATTTAACTGATATTTTTTTCCTCGGTGATATCTTTGATTTTTGGTTCAGCCGTCACGAGATCTTTCCGCCCGAATTCAAGGCAATTGTAGAACGCATGATCTTCCTTGGTTCTCAAGGTGTGAGGATACATCTTTGTGAGGGGAATCACGATTTCTACCTGAGTGATTTTTTCGGGGGAGTGTCGGGTATTTATATATACGAGGATTGGTCAACTTTTGACCTTGATGGCCGCAAGCTTCTCCTCGGACACGGAGATCTTGTCGATCAGGCTAACACTAGATATATCTTCATGCGTCGGGTTTTGCGGAGTAGATTGGTCTATCGTCTTCACAAGATGGTACCTATTAAGCTGCTTTGGTTGTGTGCAAGGGTTTTATCTAGGATGAGCAAGGAGTTTATGGACGGCGAAGAAGGAAGGATATTTAAAAGCATGAGAGCTTTCGCACACGAAATGTTCGCGGATGGGTTCGATGATGTGATACTTGGACATTGTCATGTTCCTCATCTAGAAAAGATATATACGCATGGTCGGGAAAGATTCTTCATAACAACGGGAGATTGGGTTCGGCATTTCTCTTACGTTTTGTACAGAGATAAAGATTATAAGCTCTGTTTCTGGTCCTAATCACTCCATTAAAGATTCTTTACATAAACTTAAGGTTGTGATACTCACCCGCAACGTTCGGAGGGAATTATGAATTTTGGCGATTTAGAGGAAATTTGGACTGATTATGAATCGGCTAGATTTGTTGTGTTACCTGTGCCGTATGATTTGACCGCTTCTTATTTGCCTGGATCTCGCCGTGGACCAGCAGCAATCATAGATGCTTCATCCCATTTGGAACTGTACGATGAAGAACTCGATATGGAGACATACCAGAAGGGGATCCACACTTTGCCCTTTCTAGAAATCCAGGTGGGTGATCCTCAATGCGTTGTGGATGCTGTAAGGAATAGGGTAACGAAAATTATCAGTGATGGAAAGATACCAGTAGTTCTCGGAGGAGAACATACCGTCACTCTCGGTGCGGTTTTGGCTGCCCATGATTGTTGGAGAGAGATTACTGTTCTCTACTTGGATGCACATGCCGACATGCGCGATGTGTATCAGGGTTCGAAGTTCAGTCATGCTTGTGTTGCACGCCGCATTTCTGAAATCTGTCCCCTTGTACAAATTGGCGTGAGAAGTTTGAGTTTTGAGGAAAAGAACTACATAATGGAGAAGGGTTTGACGTGTTTAACGACGCGTGAGATTCTTAATGGCTCTTTGGATTTGGATAAATTAATTGGAAATCTGGGGGAGACTGTTTATATCACCGTTGATGTGGATGTGCTAGATTCTGGTATAATGCCTGCTACAGGAACACCAGAACCTGGAGGAATATCTTGGATGCAGCTTCTAGATATCGTTAAATGTGTATGTCGCACATGTCGGGTAATTGGGTTCGATATAGTTGAATTATGTCCTGTACCTGGTTTAGTGGCACCGGATTTTCTGGTTGCCAAAACGACTTATCGTATTATGGGGTATCTATCATTAAAGGAGAGGTGATGAGTTAAAATGAGTGTAATGGTTCCCAAAGCTGTTTTTTTCACTAAAGGTGTGGGCACACATAAAGAGGAGCTTCATTCCTTTGAACTAGCACTAAGGGATGCGGGAATCGAAAAGTATAACCTTGTTCAGGTGTCGAGTATACTTCCTCCTGGGTGCAAGGTTATCTCAAAGGAAAAGGGCCTCAAGATGTTGCGTCCCGGTGCCATAACGTACTGTGTGATGAGTCGGTGTAGTAGTAACGAACCGCGACGTTTGTTGGTTGCTTCCATAGGATGTGCCATACCTGCAGACAAAAAAGCTTATGGTTACATCAGCGAACACCATGCGTTTGGTCAGACGGAAAAGCAAGCAGGTGACTATGCCGAAGATCTCGCGGCAGCTATGCTAGCTTCCACATTGGGTATAGATTTTGACCTTGACGAAAGCTGGGACGAGAAAAAGAAAATATTTAAAATTAGTGGTAAAATAGTGACTACGCGAAATGTAACGCAATCGAGCATTGTAAAATACAATGGTTACACAACGGTGATCGCAGCTGCGGTGTTCGTTTTCTGATAACCAGGGGGAGTAACGACAAGGTTCGTTTTACCTCCCGTTCCTGAGACCTTTTATTGCCTTTTTAAGGGCAAGGGATGCTTTCTGAGCTTTTGGGCAATGCCAGTGCTGTAATACCCCCTACTCTGGGATTTATCATATACCTTTCCCTATCCATTTTATCTGTGATTAAAGGTAGGGGAAAACCTGCGACAGGGCTTTTCTCAGCTATTTGCTTCATGGGGGCATTGATAAATGGCGATGTAGCACTTGTAAACGTGCTTTCCGATAAAGATCTGGCTTTACGTATCGATAGGCTGACGTATGTATTTTTTGTATTCAGCCCACCTGTTTATATCCAGTTTGTACATCACTTTCTGGGCATAAAGAATCGCCGGTATCTGGAAGTTGTCGCGTACATAGCGAGCTTCTCTCTTCTTTTCTTTGTACCTACGGAATTTTTTATTAAGGGCTTTGCTCAATTCAGCTTCGGTGTAATTGCTCAGGGAGGACCGGCCTTTCACTTTTTCTCATTAATTTCAGCCTTGACGGTTTTGTACTGTCTCTGGACCCTATACAGGGAGATGAGGAATAGTCGCGATAACGTTCAGACGAACCGTATCAGGTATATTCTGTTGGGACTTGGTGCTGGATCTTTCCTCATCGGCCTCAATATTTTACCTGTCAGTGGAATTGATTTTTACCCTATGGGTAATTTCAGTTTCGTCCCTGCTATCATACTCTCGTATGGCCTTTTGAAGTACGATCCCCTAGACATAGGGATGGCAATAAGAAAAGGGGTAATCTATACCACACTTACATTGATATTAACCTCCATTTACGGTTTGTTCATTTTTATAGTTAACACGCTTTTCGTTGAGAGATTTGTAGAGAAAGGTTTTATTTTATCACTGGCTCTGGCCTTATTTATGGTTTTCCTTTTTAATCCTACACACGTAGCTGTGCAGGACTTTATTGACAGGTTGTTCTACCGTGGGAAGTATGATTATCAGAATCTTCTTCATAAAATTAGCGAGGAACTGGTAACTTTCCTGGATTTGGATTCTCTGAAAAATTTCCTCTTAAAGAGTATTACGGAAGCCTTGAATCCTGAATTTGCAATACTCTTCGTTCTTGATGAAAAAAGGGGTATCTATGAGGCATGCACGTATGATGTGAAAGGTGTACCCTTTGACTGGGTGTCATCCCTGGATATTGGCCATCCGCTGGTTATGTATTTAAAAACATTTCCGAAACCTTTGAACCTTTATGACATGTATAAGATACCTCAGCACTTTGAAACTCGTGCAATTATGGAACTGTTTCATTCAAAGAAGATATCCCTTGTTATCCCTCTTATGACAAAAAATTCCCTTACCGGTTTCCTAGTTTTAGGTCAAAAACGTTCCGGTGAACTATACATTTTTGAGGATATGCACCTCCTGGAAATTATAGCTAATCAGTGTGCCATAGCGGTTGAGAATGCGAAAATTTATGAGGAGCTGGAGTTACTGAACAAAGAATTAGAACGAAAGGTTGAGGAACGCACGGCTGATCTCATAAGAGCGCAGCAACTACTCATAAGATCAGAGAGTTTAGCAGCTATAGGACAGCTCGTTGCAGGAACTGCACATGAACTGAACAACCCTCTTGCAAGTGCTTCCAGTTTAGTACAGAGCGTCCTTGAGGAAATTAATAAATGTCCTATAGAGGATGGCACGAAAAATGAGATCCTTGATGATCTTCAATTTTCGCTAAAAGAACTGAAAAGGGCTGCTGAAATCATAAGAAGCCTTCTCAGTGTGTCCCGTCAGACCCAAACTTACACTGAACCTGTGAATTTGAATGTTGTTCTCGATGATGCCTTGAGGGTTCTGCAGAACCAGATAAAAAATCTTCCTGTAATCATTGAGAAACATTACGAAACTGAATTACCGGAGGTTGAGGGAAACTTTGCAAATCTTGGTCAGGTGTTTATAAACATAATAAAGAACGCTATTGAATCTCTGCCGAATGGTAAGGGTTCTGTGGTCCTCAGAACTATTTATGACAGAATAAGAGATACTGTGGTTGTTGAATGCCAAGACACTGGACAAGGGATCCAAAAGGATCTCCTTCAGGAGATATTTAAACCTTTTTTTACAACAAAGCCTGTGGGGAAAGGGACTGGATTGGGTCTGTACATTTCCCATGAAATTGTACGTCGTCATGGTGGAACAATAGATGTGGAAAGTGAGACGGGGAAAGGCACTCTGATTAGAGTGTGCATACCCTGTAAAAGGAGGATAACATGATTGTAGTCGTAGTTGACGACGAGGAAGGTGTCCGTCGCTCCCTCAAAAAAGTCCTGCAGCAGGATGGATATGAAGTCCTTCTTGCAGAAGATGGGGAAAAGGCAATACGAATTGTTGAAGAGGATCGAAACGAAATTGAAATTGTGATTTCTGATTACAAGATGCCAGGCATTGACGGATTAGAAACCCTTATTATCATCGGTAGATTGAATCCCGAAATAGCAAGGATCATTCTCACTGGTTATGCCACTATGGAAAGTGCAATCGAGGCGGTAAATGCTGGGATCGATGGTTTTCTTACGAAGCCTTTCGACAATAGAGAGTTATGCGTTAAAGTGAAAGAATACTACCTGAAAAAACGCCTCAAACAGTTCGTATCAGAACCTGTTTTTAAGGCACTTCAGAGGGAAGGGGCTGCGATTAAGCCGCGCAAGCTGGAAGTGACAGTACTGTTCTGCGATATAAGGGATTTTACAAGCCTAGCCGAAGAGCTTGAACCTAAGGAACTTTCCGATTTGCTGAACATGTATTACTTTGCTCCTCTTGATAGGATTGTTTACGATCATAGGGGAACTTTGGACAAACACATCGGGGATAGTATTATGGTTATATTTGGGGCCCCAAGAGAAGAACCTGATGATGCTCTAAGGGCTGTAAAGGCAGCTGTCAGGATGATAGAAGAAGTGGAGAGGGTAAATGAGAAAATCTCAATAAGGGGGAAAAAGATCTCCATTGGAATCGGTATAAGTACAGGAGAGGTAATGGCTGGTATGTTTGGTTCGCATTTGAAGAAAGAATACACGGTGTTCGGCAAGACTGTAAATATGGCATCGAGACTGGAACATTTGGCTAAAGGGGGACAGATATTGATCTGCGATAGAACCTTTGAGAAGGTGCGAGAGATGGTTAAGGCAAAATCCGTTGAAATTCCAGAAGTAAAAGGATTTCGGAGAAGTATCGTCGCCTATGAAGTTGTTGGACTGAATGCGTAATCATCTATTGACTTCTGAGAATTAGAATAATATTATATAGTGATTAAAGATCGCGGGGTGGAGCAGTCCGGTAGCTCGTTGGGCTCATAACCCAAAGGTCGGTGGTTCAAATCCACCCCCCGCTACCAAACATGAAAATCGAGGGTTAGTTAGTAAGCTAACCCTTTTTTGTTTATTGGAACAGGGTTTAGCTGAGGTGTTAATTTAAAAGCTGATTTGGGTTTTTATCTCTAGTTTTTGTAGACTTACTAAAAAGTTGTTGAAAAAATTGGAAGAACGGTTAAAAAGGAGAGTTGATATAGCTTCAAAAAAGGGGGGGTGGTGGCATTCCTTGGTTATCACTCAATAGGCTGGAAAGACTAAATCTTTAAAATTTTTTAAGAAAAAAGGGGGGCGTATGGATATTATTAAGGGATTTCCGGCCACATCGCAGGATGACTATCAGTTAAATATGATCAACATATTGAAACACGCTGTCAGGAATTTTGCAAAACAGGAAATCGTCACAAGAAAACAGGATGGTTTATTTCGTTACAGTTACAAAGAGGCATACGTAAGGGTAAAGAAACTAGCAAATGCCCTAAAAGGAATTGGGGTGAAGATAGGGGATAGGGTTGGCGTTTTGGAATGGAACACCCATAGATATTTTGAGATGGATTTTGCCATACCTGGTATGGGGGCAGTGCTCCTTCAGTTGAACCTAAGATTATCACCCCCAGAACTAAGCTTTGTGGTAAATCATGCAGAGGCGTCATTCATCTGTGTGGATGAGACGTTGATACCTATTGCAGAAGCTATCTCTCCTATGTGCAACACCGTGAAGGGATGGATAATTCTCACTGATAAAAATCTTGGCGATGTTAAAACCAAGCTTCAACCCATTTTCAGTTACGAAGATCTAATTAACCACGCTTCGGAGGATATCGAGTGGCCGAACTTGGATGAAAGATCTGCCTATGCTGCCTGCTATACCACTGGAACAACTGGCAATCCAAAGGGTGTTTATTATTCCCACAGAGACGTTTATCTACACTCATTAGCAATTGCCCTAAACGTGGAACTTACATATCGAGATTGTTTCTTCCAGCTTGTACCCATGTTTCATGCTATGGGTTGGGGTACACCACAGGCGTCAGTTCTGGTGGGTGCAAAGTTGTTGCTTCCCGGCCGTTATACTGCCGACGAACTTGGTCCACTCGTTGATCTTATGATCAGTGAGAAGGTAACTGTTGGTGATGGCGCGCCAGCTATCTTTATGCCCATGCTTGAGTACATTCGCAAAATGCCAGAAAAGCCTGATTTTAGAGGCGTTAGACTGATCTCTGGTGCTACGGAACCGCCTGTAGCTTTGATGAAAGGTTTTCATGATCTCACTGGCGCTGAGATAATCCATGCGTACGGTGCAACAGAAACAACTCCCCTTGTAACCATCAATCGTCTGAAACCGTGGCTGGAAAAAACGCTGTCAGAGGAGGAGCGATGGGATCTCAAACGAAAACAGGGTTACCCGGTAGTTGGACTTGATCTTAAGATAGTGGATTTTGAAGGAAGGGAACTTCCTCAGGACGGTAAATCGGCAGGGGAAATTCTCATTCGCGGTCCGTGGATTACAGCGAAATATTACAACGCACCGGGAACAGAATCACAGTTTACGGAGGATGGATATTGGAAAAGTGGCGATGTGGGTACGATGGATGAAGAGGGATACGTAAAGATCACAGACAGAGTTAAGGATTTAATTAAGAGCGGAGGGGAATGGATATCGTCAGTAGATATGGAAAACGAGCTTGTTTCACATCCAGCAGTTATGGAATCAGCTGTGGTGGGGGTTGCACATCCTAAATGGGAGGAGAGACCTGTTGCTCTTGTGGTTTTGCGCGCCGAATATAAAGAAAAAACTTCAAAAGAAGATATCTTAGCCCACCTCTCAAAGAGATTTGCCAAATGGCAGTTACCAGAGGTTGTTCTATTTGTTGATGCTATCCCCAAAACAAGTGTGGGTAAGATCGACAAAAAGGTCATTCGAGAGCAGTACAAGGATATCTATTTTAAATAAAAATCTTTAACTTGCTTATATTAGGGGGGTGTCTATGCGGACACCCCCTTTTATTCTTCGGCTGACCGGAATGTGATTTTCAAAAAAAGCCAGTTTAGTTTCCTGTGTTGGTGTGATTGGTGCAGGTCTTATGGGTCATGGTATTGCACAGGTATTTGCAGCGGCGGGCTATACTGTTCGGGTTTTTGATCAAAACAGAGATGTTCTGGAGAAAACAAAGGAGAGAATCAGGAATAATTTTAGAGTGTTTATAAATCTGGGTCTCCGGGATGAGAGAGACGTCGAAATTTGTTTAGATCGTATCGTTCTCTGTCGTTCCATTGAAGACCTGTGTGGTGGATGCCAATATATAATTGAAGCGATAACGGAGAACATAGAGATAAAAAGACAGACGTTCTCAGCTGTTGAAAAACTCGTAGATGAAGAGACAATCTTAACAACCAACACATCTGCCATTAGTATCACAGATATAGGAATCGTTTTAAAAAATCCTTCCAGGTTTTTAGGAACTCATTTCTGGAACCCACCATATATTTTGCCATGTGTGGAAGTAATCAGGGGGAGGGAAACGAGTGATGAAACTTTCGAGAAAACCTGTGTACTTCTCGAAAGCGCGGGAAAAGTTCCCGTTCGGGTTAATAAGGACATACCTGGATTTCTTGGTAACCGCCTTCAGCATGCAATGTGGCGGGAAGCTTTCTCTCTTTGCGATAGGGGAATAGCCACGCCTGAGGATATTGATAAGGTAGTCAAGTATGGATTCGGTGCAAGAATGTTTTTTCTTGGTCCGATGGAAACGGCAGATCTTGCAGGTTTAGATTTGACCAAAAGCATTCATGAGTATCTGTTCCCTTTTTTGGAAACGAGTAATAAACCTGCAGCTATTTTAGAAAAACTAGTTTCTGAGGGGGCACTTGGGGTTAAAACGGGGCGTGGATTTTACAATTGGACAGATAAAATGATTGAAAGCGCTATTTCTGAGCGTGATATGATGTTGCTCAAGGTTTTATCGTTAGTTTGTAGCTATGAGCGTAAGTAATAAGCACGTTTTGAATCGAGGGAAATGATATGAACGAATATCTAGTTTTCTTTCTTCATGGGTTGGCTTATGCAGGCCTTTTATTTCTCGTGTCTTCAGGACTAACACTTGTTTTTGGTATGATGAACGTCCTTAATTTTGCCCACGCTACTATGTACATGCTGGGAGCGTATCTATCGTACACAATCATTACAAAAACTGGAAATTTTTTACTATCCATTATTGTATGTCCTCTTATTTTGTTCATGGTCGGAGCCTTTATTGAGCGTTTTCTTCTTAGACCGGTGCACGTGTTTGGGCATTTGCACGAACTGTTACTCACTTTTGGCCTTGCTTACGTGATTACAGAAGGCGTTAAGTGGATTTGGGGAAACTATCCCCTTGCTTTGAATATTTCGGGATTTTTGGCGGATACTGTAGAGATTTTTGGGATTAGCTATCCTATATACAGGATTTTTATCTTTGCCTGCGGTGTTTTTGTAAGTGTAATTATGGCTCTCGTTCTTTACAAAACACGACTTGGGATTATCCTGAGGGCAGCGGTGAACGATAGTGAGATGGTGAACGCGCTGGGCATCAACGTGCCACTGGTGTTTATGGGTGTTTTTGCATTCGGGGCTGCACTCTCAGGATTTGCAGGAGTGATTGCTGGTCCTCTTTTAACCACTTACCCTGGAATGGCGAATGATATTCTAATTGATGCCTTTGTCGTTATCGTTGTAGGTGGTTTTGGTAGCCTCGGTGGTGCAGTGATAGCTTCTCTTTTAATAGGGGAATTGCAGTCATTCGGTGTTCTTTTATTCCCAAAGCTGTCAATGGTTCTAGTTTATTTACTCATGGCGATAGTACTTATCATCAAACCATCTGGTCTATTCGGTGAGGAACAATGAAAGTAAAAGCTATAAAGATAACACATTTGATAACTGTAATAATTCTTGCATTAGCTGCAATCGTACCAGTTCTCGTGAGGCCATATCATTTAAACATGCTAACAGAGATAATAATATTCTCTCTATATGCTATAAGTTACAATCTTCTTCTTGGATATGCGGGGCTTCTTTCCTTTGGACATGCAATGTTCTTTGGTATGGGAGCTTTTACAGTTGCCGTATCGCTTATACATTTGCCTGGAATTTCCCTTATCAACACGATTCTTCTCGCCATTCTTGTAGCCACAATTGTTGGAATCACTTTCGGAAGTCTTCTTCTGCGTCATAAAGGTGCATATTTCGCAATGCTAACACTGGCTTTTAATGCTATGTTTTACGCAGTGGCGACAAAGTGGCACGAAGTAACTGGTGGAGATGATGGTTTAAGTGTAACAAGACCCAATCTAGATTTAGGTTTTGCTACCGTGAACATGGCATCACTCCACAACTTTTACTACTTTACGTTAATCGTTATTGGAGCTGCAATTCTTTTCTGCTGGTACTTCATAAAGACGGCAATGGGTCAAACAATCCTTCTTATGAGAGAAAATGAGGAAAGAATGAAATTTCTTGGATACAACACAAATATAAGTAGACTGATACTTTTTACATTTATGGGGGCTCTGGCAGGACTTGCAGGAGCTTTTTATACTCTTCATTTTCAGTTCTGTTCGCAGTCTGCTATTAGTATTGATATGACAACGACGGTACTACTTATGACGTTTGTGGGCGGTACAGGTACTTTTTGGGGGCCAATTCTGGGAGCATTCGTATACATTGTTCTCCAGAATTATTTGAGTGACATTACAGATCGCTGGCCTTTTTTTATGGGGCTTATATTCATCTTTATGGTTCTTTTCGTCCCTGGCGGTCTCTCACAGATCATAATCAATTTACATGATATGTTTTTCGGAAAGAAAGAGGAGTTGGTTATTCCTGCTTCGGAAAAGGAAGGTTACCATGAGTGAATATTTAAAAATTGAAAATGTTTCTAAAGATTTTTCAGGGTTGCCGGTGCTTTCGGGGATTAACATCACTGTTGTGGAGGGGGAACGTCATGCCATCATTGGGCCTAACGGTGCCGGTAAAACCACATTGTTTAACCTCATAAGTGGCAAGTTTAAACCATCAGAGGGTTTAATTTTGTTTAAAGGTGTAAATATAGCGGGGAAACCACCTCATGTGATTAATAAACTGGGTATTTCGCGATCTTTTCAGATAACTAATGTATTTCAGGAGCTTTCGGTGTTCGATAATGTAATTTCAGGAGTTCGCTCGAGTTATGGAGTAAGGTATAGTTTTT